>JBHJOG010000256.1:0-11630 GCA_050329975.1 Alphaproteobacteria bacterium
TTGCGGGGCGGCGTGATCACGATGAACTGGTCGCAGCCGACCCCGGTCCGCCGGTCGGCGATCTCGCGGATCCGCTCGCGGTCGGCATCGAACAGCGACGTGCGCGCGTCAACGACCACAAAGTCGTTGCCAAGGCCGTGCATCTTGTAGAAACACCGTTGCGTCATGGCGCCCGCTTATATTGGCCTGGGCCGACCCCTGTCCAGTCCGGGCCGAGCGCGACCGAGAAACAGGAGAACACTCCTATGGCCAAGAGGAACTATGGCCGCATCCCGGCGCGTGACCTTTTGCCCTTCACCGACGCCGAAGCCGCGGTCGCTCGGATCGCCGAGATCTACGAGGCCAGCGTGCGCACCATCCGCGACCGCTTCGCCCGTTTTGCGTCGGGCGAGGAGGTCGGCGGACCGGTCCATGCCCACTATCCCTATATCGCCATCACCGTCGACGCCGATCCGAAGAACCTGGATTCCCGCCGCGCCTACGGCTTCGCCAGGGGCCGCGGCAATTTCGGGACGACCGTCACCCGGCCCGACCTGTTCGCCCACTACTACTGTGAACAGATCGACTTCCTGCTGAGCCACCACGGCCCGCCGGTCCATATCGGCGTATCCGAGCAGCGGATCCCGCTGCACTTTGCGCTCGACGATTCGGTCGGCGACCATATGTCGGGGCTCACGCCGGAGCGGCTGATGAGCCTGCCTGAATTCTTCGACGTGCCCGACCTGGTGCACATGACCGACGACATCTCCAACGGCACCTACATGCCGCCGGAAGGCGAACCGTGGCCGCTGGCGCTGTTCGAGGCGCCGCGGGTCGACATCTCGCTACAGCGCCTGCGCCACTACACCGGCACTCGGCCTGAGCACTTCCAGCGCTTCGTGCTGTTCACCAACTACCAGTTCTACATCGACGAATTCATCCGTTTCGGGCAGGCCGAGATGGCGCGCACCGATGCCGGACGAGGAGAAGCCGGCTATACCGAGTTCGTCGAGCCCGGTGAGGTCGTCACCCGGCCGGGCGGCTCGATCACCGGGCCGAAGCAGAGCCGACTGCCGCAGATGCCGGCCTATCACCTGAAGCGAGCCAACGCCGACGGCCTGAGCATGGTCAACATCGGGGTGGGCCCGTCCAACGCCAAGAACATCACCGACCATATCGCCGTGCTGCGACCGCACTGCTGGATCATGCTCGGGCACTGTGCCGGCTTGCGCTCGAGCCAGCGGCTCGGCGATTACGTGCTCGCCCACGGCTATCTGCGCGACGACCAGATCCTCGATTACGACCTGCCGATCTGGGTGCCCGTGCCGCCGATCGCTGAGGTGCAGGTGGCGTTGCAGGATGCGGTGCAGGAGGTGACCGGGGTCGCCGGCTATGAGGTGAAGCATGTGATGCGCACCGGTACGGTGGCCTCTACCGACAACCGGAACTGGGAACTGCAGGGCCACAACGCGGCGCTCAAGCGGTTCGAGCTCGCCCGCGCGATCGCAGTCGACATGGAGTCGGCGACCATCGCCGCCAACGGGCTGCGGTTCCGGGTGCCCTACGGCACCCTGCTCTGCATCTCGGACCGGCCGGTCCATGGCGAACTGAAGCTGCCGGGCATGGCCGACACCTTCTACCGCAACCGGGTAAACCAGCACCTGGAGATCGGGCTGCGCGCCGTCGACGTGCTGCGCGAGCGCGGGCCGGAGCAGCTGCATTCGCGCAAGCTGCGCACCCTGGACGAGCCGGCGTTCCGATAGGGTCCCGCCTGGGGGTGCACAGGATGGACAAGCCGCGGATCGTGGTCGTCGGCGGCGGAGCCGCCGGTCTGGAGCTGGTGGCCCGGCTGGGGCGCAAGCTCGGCCGGCGCGGCCGGGCCCAGATCATGCTGGTCGAGCGCAACCGCAGCCACATCTGGAAGCCGCTGCTGCACGAAGTGGCGAGCGGGGCGCTGGATTCGAGTCTCGACGAGGTCGGATACCGGTCCCACGCCTATCGCTGCGGCTACAAGTATTTCCCGCGCCGGCTGGAGGCGATCGACCGTGCCGCGCGCGAAGTGGTGCTGGCGCCGGTGGTCGACGAGGACGGCGAGGAGGTGATGGGCCGCCATCGGCTGGGGTACGACTACCTGGTGCTGGCGATCGGCAGCGTGACCAACGATTTCGCGACCCCGGGCGTCGCCGAGCACTGCATCTTTCTCGACCAGCGCCGGCAGGCCGAGCGATTCCGCCAGAAGCTGCTGGACTACTGCATGCGGGTCTCCCAGGAGATCAGCGACGACGGTGGGTCCGACGCGAAGGTCAGGGTCGAGATCGTCGGCGGCGGCGCGACCGGCGTCGAGCTTTCGGCCGAACTCTACAATGCTGCCCGGGAACTGGCCCATTATGGGCTCGAGAATTTCGACAACAGCCGGATGGCGGTCACCCTGATCGAGGCTGGCCCGCGCATCCTGCCGGCAGTGCCGGAGCGCATCGCGCAAGCGGCGCACAAGGAGCTGGAGCGGATCGGCGTGGCGGTGCTGACGGCGACCCGCATCGTCGAGGTCACCGCCGACGGGATGCGGACCGCGGACGGCGCCTTCATCGCGGCGCCGCTGAAGGTCTGGGCAGCCGGGATCAAGGCGCCCGACTTCCTGCGCGACATCGCCGGCCTGGAAACCAACCGGCTCAACCAGCTGGTGGTGACCCGGACCCTGCAGACCACCCGTGACGAGCGGATCCTCGCCATCGGCGACTGCTGCTCGGTGACCATGCCCGGCGCCGAACGGCCGGTGCCGCCGCGCGCCCAGGCCGCCCACCAGATGGCGAGCCGAGTGGCCGGCAACTTCGTCCGGCTGCTCAAGGGCAAGCCGGCGCTGCCATTCGTCTACAAGGACCATGGATCGCTGGTTTCGCTGAGCCGCTACTCGACGATCGGCAGCCTGATGGGCAACCTGATCGGCGGCAGCATGCGGGTCGAGGGCCGGATCGCGCGATTTGTCTACGTGTCGCTCTACCGGCTGCACCTGATCGCGGTCCACGGCTGGCCGAGGGCGATCGCCATGATCCTGGTCGGTCACATCAACCGCGTGATCCGTCCCCGGATCAAGCTGCATTGAGCCGGCTGCTGCAAGAGCGGGTCGATCTGCCGGGGCCTCAACCTGAGCCGGCGGGTGTGGCTCGATGCTGAAACGGCTGCTGAAAGTGCTGGTGCTGCTGATCGGGGCCATCGTTGCGCTGATCGGGATCTACTTCGCCGCGGCCTTTGCGCTGGCGCGCTGGACGGTGAACGACGACTTCGTGCCCGCGTCCGACGGCGTGGTCATCGCCCTCTCGTCGAACGGCATCCATGCCAATCTCCACTTTCCGATCCGCGCGCTCGACGTCGACTGGACCAAGACCTTTCCGCCCGAGGAGTTTCCGTTTCCCCCGCTGAACCCGGATACGATCTCTTTCGGCTGGGGCAGCCGCGAGTTCTACCTCAACGTACCGACCTGGGACGACCTGGAGCTGCGCTATGCCGTGACAGCGCTTACCGGTATCGGCGGATCGGCCCTGCACGTCGCCTATTGGGATCCCTGGCCGCCGGGAGAGGACTATGTGGAGTTCCGCATCTCGGACGAGGCCTACCGCGCCCTCGTCGCCCACGTACTGGCCGCAGTCCGACCCGACGGTGCGGGCCGGCCGCACCGAATCCACGGCTACAGCTACCTGGGCAATGACGGCTTCTATGAAGCCGAGGGCACCTACACCGCGTTCATGACGTGCAATGAATGGGTGCGCCAGGGGCTTGCCACGGCCGGCATCCGCACCGGCCTGTGGAGCCCGTTTCCCGACCCGCTGCTGGACCATCTGCGAACGGAGTAGAGGCGTTGTCGCGCGCGCGGTTCAACGGCCGGCGCGCTCCAGAATCTCGGCGACGCCGGAGGCGACCCCGTCCGCAATCAGGATCGCGATCTCGCCCCAGCTGCCGTCCAGGCTGCCGGCGGGGATGTCGTTCTCCTGCGCAAGCATGCCCAGTTCCTGGCCATCGGCATCCCGCAGGCGCCATCGCAGCGCGACCCGCTCGGTCTGTGGGTCTGCGGCTCTGAGCGCGATCTCGCCGACCACGCTGTAGCCTCCCGCGCCGCTGCGATCGACCGCAATACCGTGCATCGGCAGGCGCGCCGCCAAAGCCGCCGCGAGCTCCTCCGCACCGCTTCCCGGGGCGCCGTCGATCGGTCCTATCGCGACCGATGCGTTGGCGACCTCGATCGCAACCGGCGGCGGCGGTTCGCCTTGCTGAATCAGCGCGGCGAGCGGGGGCGCCGAGCGGGCGGCCACGGCCTCGAGCAGCGCGCCGGTCTGTTCGTTCGGCGGCGGCATGGGCTCGCGTACGTCGTGGGTCCCGACAAGGCTGCCGTCCGGGGCGGTCAGGTCCCAGGTCAGGCGCAGCAGCATGGTGCCGTCGCCATTGCGGCTCATCGCCGTGTCGCCGGTCAGAAAATAGCTTTCGGCGGCCCCACCGCGCAGGCTGGCCGGAACATTCTGTTCCTGCAGCGCGGCAACGACGGCAGTCGCCATCGCGGTGGCGAAGGGCTCGGACACGCCGCTGACCGGCTGGACCACGACGCCGACCCGGTCCGCCGGAAGCAGGGCGATGTCGGGCGGCAGCGCCTGGCGTGAGAACACGGGATCGACGCCGTTGTCGCAGCCGGCAAGCGCCCAGCTGAGCAGGGTCGGCAGGAGGACGGCACGAATCATCGGACAGGAGACTCCCGAGCTTGGGCAGAGACAAGACCCGGGTGGCCGTGCCGTCAATGCCGCCATGTACCCGCTCTTATGCTGCACGCGAAAATGTGCGAAATAGCGGGGATTGCCGTAACGCACTATGGGACCGGGGCGACATGAGCCGATCCAAGCCGCTGGTGGCGGTCACCGCCGATTTCAAGTTCACCGACCGCCCGACCCATCTGGTCTACGACCAGTATGTGCGCCCGCTGGCGGAGATATCCGGTTGCCAGCCGATCATCGTGCCGGCCCTGGGCGGGTTAACCGACGTGGGTGGCCTGCTTGAAGTCGTGGCGGGCGTGCTGCTCACCGGCAGCCCCTCCAACGTGCATCCCGGCCGCTACGGCACCGATCCGGATCCGGAAGCTGAGCCCTTCGACCTGGCGCGGGACGACACCAGCTTTCCGCTGATCGGAGCGGCGCTGGACCGGCAGGTACCGCTGTTCGCCATCTGCCGCGGCCACCAGGAGCTCAACGTCGCCCTTGGCGGCAGCCTGCATCGGGCGGTGCACGACCTTCCCGGGCGCATCGACCACCGGGCGCCGGCAGACGCGGCGCTCGACCAGCGTTTCGCGCTCCGGCATCGGGTCAGGCTGCGCCACGGCGGCCCGCTCGCCCGCATCGTCGGCGTCGAGGACTTCATGGTCAACAGTGTGCATCGGCAGGCGATCGACCGGCTCGCCGCCCGCCTGGTCGTCGAGGGCGAGGCCGAGGACGGGACCATCGAGGCGGTCAGCCTGCGCGACTACCCGGGCTATGCAATGAGCGTGCAGTGGCATCCCGAGTTCATCGCCCGCAGCGATGCGCCCTCACGGCGCCTGTTCGAGGCGTTCGGCGAGGCACTGCGGGGCAGGACGCCGGCTGTGCGGCCGGCACTGGCCGGCTAAAGCAATCAGCGTCCATCCGGACGCGGACCAGTTGCTTTGACTCTTTGCCACCGATCAAGTTATCAGCCTCAAACCGATTCCGGTTTGAGGCAGCTTAGGGTTCGCCGTCCGGCGCGTGCAGCGCCCGCAGGCGTTCCTCCGTCTCGGCGTTCGCCGGGTAGAACGCCTCGATCGCCAGCTCAGACAGAGTTACGTCGATCGGCGTGCCGAACACGGTCGTCGTGCTGAACAGGGTCAGCGTGCCGCCCTCCGTCGCCAGTTCCAGCGGCACGACGATGCCAGTGCCGGTGGTCGCCCGGGGAGCCGCCGGGGCAGGGTAACCGGCCAGTTCCTGGAGCAGGCTGGCCAGCACCGGGTCGGCGCTGATGTCGATCTGCTGCCGCAGGCGGGCGAGCAGATGGGCCCGCCACTCGCCGAGGTTGCGTACGCGCGGAGCAATGCCGAGGGGGTGCAGACTGACCCGGAGCACGTTGACGGGGGGCGTCAGCAGGGCCGGGTCCACACCGGCAAGCAGGGCTCCCACCGCCGCGTTCATCGTTACCAGCGACCAGTGCCGGTCGACGGCCAGCGCCGGATACGGCCCGTGTCCGGCGATCACGAGTTCGATCGCCGCGCGCGCGGCGGCGAGCGCCGGGTCGTCGAGGGGTCGCTGCGGGAAGATCGGCGCGTAGCCGGCACTGAGCAGCAGGCGATTCCGCTCGCGCAGCGGCACAAGCAGGCTCTCGCAGAGATGCAGGATCATGTCGCGGCTGGCGTGTGCGCGGCCGGTCTCGATGAAGCTCAGGTGCCGCGACGAGATGCTGGCCTCCAGGGCGAGGTCGAGCTGGCTCATGCGTCGGCGCCGGCGCCATTCGCGCAGCAGGCTGCCGGCTCCTGCGCCGGTTTCAGCTGAGACATCCATCGGGCGACCATAGCCGCCGCACCGCGCCGACGCCATTACCTGGCGGGTAATCGACCGGGGCACGGCCACCGACTAGCGTCCGGCTGCGTCGTCTTCGGAGGCGCCGATGAGAACCACCGGGTTCATCCGAACTGATCCAAAGAGGAGTCTCGCAATGGGTCCAAGGACCGCCCGCTCAACCTGGCAAGCTCCGACCGCCCTCACCGCCTCGGACGGCGCTACCCTGTTCCATCGCGACTGGGGCCGCGGCCGGCCCGTCGTGTTCCTGTCGGGCTGGGCGCTGAGTTCGGCGATATGGGGCGGCCAGATGATGCATCTGGCCGAATGCGGCGCCCGCTGCGTGGCCTATGATCGGCGCGGCCACGGCAGATCGTCCGACCCGGGCAGGGGCTACGACTACGATACGCTGGCAGATGACCTTGCGGCGGTGCTCACACAGCTGGACCTGCAGGGGGTGACGCTGGTCGGCCACTCCATGGGAGGGGGTGAGATCGTGCGATGCCTGGAGCGGCACGGCTCGGACCGGATTGACCGCATCGCGCTGCTGGGGCCGACTCTCCCGTTCCCGCAGAAGAGTGCCGACAATCCGGAGGGTCTCGAACGAGCCGTATTCGACCGGCTCCGGGCCGCGCTGCTGCACGACTATCCTGGCTGGCTCGATGACAATGCAGGTCCGTTCTTCACGCCGGAAACCACGCCCGGGACCGTTGCCTGGGTGAAGGGCATCATGCTGCAGGTCTCTCTGCAGGCGGCGATCGGCTGCTTCGATGCGATGGTCGAAACCGACTTCCGCGCCGCACTGGCGGCGATCGACCTGCCGGTGCTGGTCATCCATGGCGACAGTGACCAATCGGCGCCGCTGGAGTTGACCGGACGCAGAACGGTCGGGCTGCTGCCACGCGGGCGCCTGTCGGTCTACGAGGGGGCGCCTCACGGCCTGTTCGTGACCCACCGGGACCGGCTCAATGCCGAGCTGGCGGCGTTCATCCTCAAATGAGCCGATGGCGCGGCGCGGTCAGCCCAGCAGCCCGCGCTGCGCCAGGTTCTCCATCAGCGCGCGGGTGCCGAAGGTCCAGGGTGCGATCCGGTCGGCGTGGTCGACCCGGTTGACCAGCGCCCCGAGCTTCTCGCTTGCGATGGTCACCACGTCGCCGATCTTGTGGGTGAAGCCCTGTCCCGGCGTGTCGCGATCCTCGACCGGGGCGAACATGGTGCCGGTGAACAGCAGGAAGCCGTCGGGATATTGGTGGGTCTCGCCGATGGTCTGCCCGACCAGGTCCAGCGGGTCGCGGCTGATCTCGCTGAGCGACGAGCTGCCCTCCAGCACGAAGCCGTCCCGTCCCTCCACCCGCAGCGAAACCACGGCCTGGCGCACATCGCCGATGCCGAATCCCTGGTCGAACAACCGGATGAAGGGTCCGAGTGCGCAGCTCGCGTTGTTGTCCTTCGCCTTGCCGAGCAGGAGCGCGCTGCGGCCCTCGAAGTCACGCAGGTTGACGTCGTTGCCCAGGGTGGCGCCGACCGTCTCGCCCCTGCTGTTGACGGCCATGACGATCTCAGGTTCCGGGTTGTTCCAGGCCGATTTCGGATGGATGCCGACATCTGCGCCGACGCCGACGGCCGCCATCGGCGGCGCCTTGGTGAATACCTCGGCGTCGGGACCGATGCCGACCTCGAGATATTGCGACCACAGGCCCTGCCGGATCAGGCTCTGCTTCAGCTTCATCGCCCGTTCGGAACCGGGGACGATGTCGGCGAGGTTGCCGCCGATCTCGGCGCCGATTGTCTGGCGGATCGATTCGGCCGCGGCGGCGTCGCCAGCCGCCCGCTCCTCGATCACCCGTTCGAGCATGCTCTTGACGAAGGTGACGCCCGCCGCCTTCAACGCCTGCAGGTCGCACGGAGCGAGCAGGCGCAAGCCGGCGCCGGCAGTGATTCCCGCCAGCGCCTCGGCCAGCGTACCGACGGCCTCGCCGTCCTCGAGCGCGTCGCGCGCCGCTGCTGCCGGGTTCTGCGCTTCCAGCAGATGGGAGATGGTGGGAAAGCGGCTGCTGATATCGACCAGTTGTCCGGTGGGGGCGAGGACAACCACAGCCGGGCCATCGATCGGAGCGGGCCGCCAGACCCGTCCGACCAGGCAGGCAGCCGCCGCGTCCACGGGCAATATCGCCTCAGGCGTGAGGTTCACTGGCTCGGTCCTCCCGGGCCGGGCCGCCACACGGCGTCGGCCCGGCGCATTGCGGTACTAGAGGTGGCTGCCGGTCTCGGCGTCGAACAGGTGCACGGTGCCGGGATGGGGCTTGAGGGTGACCTTCTGGTTCGGCTGAAAATTGTGCCGCTCCTGGAAGGTGGCGCAGATCTGGGCGCCGCCGACGCGGGAGAAGACCAGGGTATCTGCCCCTGTCGGCTCGACGACGATGACATCGACCTCGAATCCGGGCTGACCCGCCGAGGCCAGTTCCAGGTGCTCCGGCCGGATGCCATAGGTCACCCTGGTGCCGTCATGACCGGCGACGTCGGTCTCGACCGGCAGCCGGGTGTCGTCCTGGGCCTGGACATAGATCTGGTTGCCGTCGCGGCGCAGGAGGCCGTCGATGAAGTTCATCGACGGCGAGCCGATGAAGCCGGCGACGAACTTGTTGACCGGGTTGTCGTAGAGGTCGAGGGGCGAGCCGACCTGTTCGACGATGCCGTCATGCATCACCACGATCCGGTCGGCCATGGTCATCGCCTCGACCTGGTCGTGGGTGACGTAGACCGACGTGGTGCGCAGCTCCTGGTGCAGCTCCTTGATCTCTGTGCGCATCTGCACCCTGAGCTTGGCGTCGAGGTTGGACAGCGGCTCGTCGAACAGGAACACCTGCGGGTCGCGGACGATGGCGCGGCCCATGGCCACGCGCTGGCGCTGGCCGCCGGACAGCTGCCGCGGGTAGCGCTTGAGATATTCGGTCAGGCCGAGCGTCTTGGCCGCCTTCTGCACATGGCGGTCGATGGTCGCCTTGTCGGCCTTCCGGAGCTTCAGGCTGAACGCCATGTTGTCGTAGACGGTCATGTGCGGGTAGAGCGCGTAGTTCTGGAACACCATCGCGATGTCGCGATCCTTCGGGGGAACCCGGTTGACGACACGGTTGCCGATCGAGATCTCGCCGTCGGTGATGTCCTCCAGCCCGGCGATCATGCGCAGCAGCGTGGACTTGCCGCAGCCGGAAGGCCCGACCAGCACCACAAACTCGCCGTCCTGGATGTCGACGTCGATGCCGTGGATGACCTGGACCGTGCCGTATGCCTTCTTGACCTTGTCCACCGATACGGATGCCATGCGTTTCCCCTGTCCTGCTGGGCTGCGCGCATCCGACAGCGGGCCGGCAGCCGTTCATTCCCGGTCAGTATGGCCGGCAGCCTATACGGCAGGCAAGTCCGCGCACAACAGAATTTGCCGCTCTGCCGCTGACAGGTGAACCTCGGCGCGATGCGCGGCGCCAGCCGTGCCCGGGTCGGCCGGGAACGCCCGTGGCCGGGCTTAATCGATGCGCAGGCTTTCGATCGGCGCGGGCTCGCCGAACAGGCCGCCCTGGCCGAAGCTGACCGGCAGGTTGGCGAGCGCCGACAGGTGGGTATCGCGCTCGACATGGGTCGCGATCAGGTCGGCGCCGGCCAGGAGCAGCGGCCGCTCCAGATCGATCAGATGACGGTCTCGGGTCGCCCGTTCCGCCAGGTCGGAAACCCGGGCCTTGACGAAGGCGACCCGGTGGTCGGTCAACAGCCCGGCATCGATCGTCGAGAGGTCGGCATTGGCGATGGCGAACCGGTAGCCGAGGTCGGCGAGGGTGCGCAGGTCGCGACCGGCGTCGGCAGGGAGGGACGCGAGCGTCTTGTGGTCGATCTCGAACACCAGGTGGTCCGACAGCAGCGCGTTGTCGGAAGCGAAGTCGAGGAAGTCGGCGAAGAATACCCGGTCGCTCAGGCTCTGGCCGGAGATGCTGCAGAAATAGGTCACCGACCGGTCGCGACGCTGGGCGTTGCGCACCAGCTGGACGCAGCGCAGCAGCAGCATGTTGTCGATTGCCGCAGTCAGGCCCTCCGCCTCGACGATCGGTTTGTAGACCTGCGGGCTGAGCAGGGTTCCCGTGGGCGTGCGAAGATAGGATGTGCACTGCTGGAACCGGGCGCGGCGGTCCGAGAGGTCGACGATGGGCTGCACGTGCAGCGCAATCCGATCGCCGCGCAGCGCCTCGCGCACGGCCTCACGCAGGCTCTCGTCGCTGCCGGATCGTGGGCCGGGTGGCGCCATTGCGGGTGGTGCGGCAGGCGTGGGCGCGGTTCCGGCCGGCGCGGCCGGGTCCTGGTCCGGGGCCGGCTCGAGTGCGAACCGCCGGGGGGAGGCGACCTCGCCCTGCGTCGGCTGCGCCAGCCGCTCGAAGGCGGCCGGCGCTTCCTGGGCCGGCGAGGTCGCGATCGGGGCGCCGGCCCGCATCGCAGCCAGCTCGAGTTCCAGGGCCTCGCTCTTGGCCGCCAGCCGGCGGAGCCGGGACTCGGTGCGTCCGTCGTCGAGCGTCCGCAGCGACAGGTCTGCCACGAGCAGGGTGGCGAGCGCGGCAATGGCCCCGAGGATGGCCGGCGGCGTGTCGGCGAGGACGGGAGCCGCGTCGGGCAGGAACTGGCCGGCGGCAGCGGCGGCGGCGAGTGCAGCGATCGTGAGCGACAGCAGCCTGAGCATGTGATGGACCCCGTCCTAGAGCGAAGTGTCGTTCGGGACGATGCCCGCCGGGGGGTTGAATGATGGTTAACGAATCGCCAAATCGGTCGTCGGCACGGGCGGTTTCGATGACGCGAAGCCGGTCGCGCCCGAGAGCGACGGCCGGATCGGTCGCGGTGGTCGCCGCCGCAGCGGATGCGGGGGTCTTTTTTGCGAAATGCCGATTGACAGGGCGCTCCGAGGTGCGTATCTACCCGCCTCCCGAGCGGATTGCCGGTCGGGCCGGCGGCGAAAGCTGCCTCAGCTATTTGACATTGTATGTATGGATGGAAGGGATGCGCGGGCGGCGGCTTGCTTTGGCGTTTTGGGCGTTTTGGCGGTTGTCTTTTTTGCGCATCTTTAGAGAAGCGTTTTTC
>JBHJOG010000257.1:0-7982 GCA_050329975.1 Alphaproteobacteria bacterium
ACGCCGTTGCGCGTCGCGGTCGCCTGCAGCGCCGCCAGCTGCGCCTCCTGGCCCGGCGCCGTCGCGACGATCAGCTTGCCGCAGCGCCGGTGGGCGACGCCACGCTTCGCGCAATACGCATACAGCCGCCGCCTGCCGGCCACGCACAACGCCGCCTTCGCCGAGCCCGGCGGGTAGTAGATGCCGGCATGGATCACCTCGCTGTTGCGCGACGAGGTCTCGTTGCCGATCAGGCCGTTGGCCTCCAGCACCACCACCTCGCGGCCGGCCAGCGCCAGCGCACGAGCCACGGCTAGTCCTACCACCCCGGCGCCGACGACGACGCATTCGACCTCGTCCATGCCCTGCCGACCGCTCCCTCGTCCGCACGGGCTCGACCCGCGCATCTCCCGCCGCCTGCGCTCTGCCTGAGGGAGATGGCCGGGTCAAGCCCGGCCATGACGACTATGGGAAAGAAGAACACTTCAGCCTTTCGACGCACCCGCGGTCAGCCCGGCGACGATGTGCTTCTGGGCGATGAGGAACATCAGGATGGCGGGGACAATGGTCATGGTGACATAGGCCAGCAGCGCCGGCCAGTTGGTCATGAACTCGCCCTGGAACTGCATCAGGCCGAGCGGCCAGGGGAACATGGCGTCGCTGTTCAGCATCACCAGCGGCAGCAGGTAGTTGTTCCAGCTCTGGACGAAGATGAACACCGAGACGGTGGCCAGGATCGGGCGCGAGAGCGGCAGCGTCACCGACCAGAAGAAGCGCACATAGCTGCAGCCGTCCATCAGCGCGGCCTCCAGCAGGTCTCCCGGCAGCTGGCGGAAGAAGCTGCGGAACAGCAGGATCGACAGCCCGAGCCCGAAGGCGGCCTGCGGCAGCACCACGCCCCAGTAGCTGTCGAGCAGGCCGAGGTCCCGGATCTTGATGAACAGCGGCAGGATCGCGGTCGCGGCCGGGAACAGCAGCCCGAGCATGAAATAGCTGAGCAGGTAGCGGTCGCCGAAGAAGGTGAGGTGGGCGAACAGGAAGGCGACCATCGCCCCGCTGGCGACGGTGATCGCGACCGTCAACAGCGCGATGACCAGCGAGTTGGTCAGCATCTGCCAGAAGCGGTCGCCAGCGAGGATTTCCCAGTAGTTCTGCCATATCCACTGGTCGGGCAGGCCGAACGGGTCGGTCCTGAGCTCGCCGATCGTCTTCATGCCGCCCACCGCAGTGGTGAGCAGCGGCACCAGGACCAGACCGGCAACGAACAGCAGGGCGGCATATTTGTAGAGGATGCTGGTGTCGAAGACACGCGCACGGGTGGCGTTCCGGCGCGGGGCGTTCGGACCGGGGCCCGGCCCGATGGCGGCGACGTCAGTCACGGCGCATCGCCGTGCGCTTGTAGGTGAAGGCGAAGGCGACGCAGATCACGAACAGGACCACGCCGACCGCGCTGCCGAACCCGATGTCCATCCGCATCATGCCGAAGGAATAGAGGTAGGTGACCATGGTCTGGGTGCTGTCCGACGGCCCGCCCTTGGTCATCGGCATCACCAGGTCGAACAGCTGCAGCGAGCCGATCACGGCAAAGAACACCGACAGCCGGATGGTCGGCGCCAGTGACGGCAGGGTCACGTAGCGCAGCACCTGCCAGCGGCTGGCGCCGTCGATGCGCGCCGCCTCGAACAGGCTGGCCGGGATCGCCTGCAGGCCGGCGATGTAGATCATCATGTGGAAGCCGAAATACTTCCAGACGATGACCCCGAGGATGGCGGGCATCGCCCAGTCGCGGTCGGCGAGCACATGGGCCGACGGGTAGCCGAACCAGCGCCCGATCTCGGCGATCAGCCCGTAGTCGCCGTCATAGACGAAGCGCCAGATCAGGCCGGCGGCGACCTCGGCCAGGACGAAGGGCAGGAAGAAGACGAGCCGGAAGAAGATCGCGCCCGGGATCCGGTTGGCCAGGATGACCGCCATGGCGAACGCCAGCGGCAGCTGGACCAGCAGGGACACGACGATGATCAGGCCGTTGTTGGTCAGCGCCAGGATGAAGGCGCGGTTGTTGAACAGCCGCTCGTAATTGCGGATGTCGACATAGGTGGTCGGGTCGCCGTAGCCGTCCCAGCGGAACAGGCTGTACCAGGCTGCCTCGCCCATCGGCAGGACGACGAACAGGGTGAACAGCAGCAGGGCGGGCGGCAGGAACAGGACGACAGCGGTCAGCCGCCCGCCGCCGGTCAGCACACCGAACGAAAGGCGGCGGCGGGGACGGGCGGCGGCGGTCAGTCGCCCTGTCAGGGCCATGGCAGGCTCGCGCGCGGGTGGCTACAGGGTGGTTGGCCGCGGTCCCCTCGCCCGCAAGCGGCAGGCGAAGGGACGGTTTCAGCCCTGGCCTATTATTGCTCGAACTCCCAGGCTTCCTGGACCAGTTCGGCGGCTTCCTCCGGCGAGATGACGCCGGCGGCGAGGTCGGCGGAGACGTCGTTGACCACCCGGCCGACCGACGGGCCCAGCATCTGGTCGTAGAATATCTGGTGGTAGTTCGACGCGGCGATGTTGTCGGCGACCTGGCGGAAGAACGGGTTGGTCATCTCGCCCGACGACCCGACCGCGACCGGGATGAAGTAGCCGCGCTTGCCCATCTCGGTCTGGTTCTCGGGGCTGAGGTAGAAGCGCAGGAAGTCCACCGCCTCGGGGGAGGCGTCCGACGCGATCAGCCAGCCGTTGATGCCGCCCAGCGTGTCGGTCGGCTCGCCGGCGCCGCCCGGGATCTGCGGGAACGAGAAGATGCCGAGCTGTTCGTCGCTCAGCCCCGCGCCGTCGGCCGCGTTGGTGCGCGCCGTGTTGTAGTCCCAGTTGCCCATCAGGTGCATGGCGGCGTTGCCGTCGCCGAAATAGCCGGCGGCCTGGGGATAGGTGAAGGCGAGATAGCCGTCCTGGAACGGCTCGAGCGCCGTCAGCTGCTGGAACAGCTCGCCGGCCTGGAGGAAGATCTCGTCCTGGAAGCCCTCGCCTTCGCCGCTGGTCGCCGCCTCGAAGCCGGCCTTGCCGCCGAGCCGGATCGCCAGATGGGTCCAGTAGAAGTGCAGCGGCCACTTGTCGGCGCCGCCGACGGCGATCGGGGTGATTCCGGCGTCCTTGAGCGTCTGGACGGCGGCGAGCAGATCGTCCCAGGTCTCGATCGCCTCGGCGTCGACGCCGGCCTGGGCGAACAGGTCCTTGTTGTACCAGAACACCACCTGGGAGACGAGCATCGGGGCGCCATGGACCACGCCGTCATAGGTGAAGGCGTCGACGCCGGCGGGCGAGAGCGTCTCTGCCCAGCCGTCGTTCATCTGGGCGGTCATGTCGCCGAGCACGCCGGCCCGGGCCTGGGCATGGAAGACGCCGCCGCCCCAGCTGTAGAAGATGTCGGGCCGCTCGTCGGACTGCAGGATCGTCGGCAGCTTGGCCTTGAACGCCTCATTCTCCAGGAACTGCATGGCGACGGTGACGCCCGGGTTCTCTGCCTCGAAGGCGCGCGCGAGCTCCTCCATATGGGCCGCAATTTCCGGATTCTGCTCGATGTGCAGCCAGTCGACGGTGGTCTGCGCGCCGGCGACGCCGGCAAAGCCCACAGCCAGGGCGAATGGTGCGGCACCGCGACAGAGCCTGCCGCAAAGCGTGTTGCGAAGCATCGGCCGTTCCCTCCCATGATCGTTACTCAACACGGCCACGCCCCTCGTTGGAGACGCGGGAATTTATCCGCATTGCGGATTAAACTGTTCTGCCGCCTCGAGGCCTTGTCAAGACCAATTTTCTGGACTGGGGCAAGCTGCGCAGAAAGCCTGGGGAATCGGCCGCCGTTGCCGGTATCGTCGCGCTTGAAAAAATCCGTTATCCGAAGTAAATGCGGGGACCGAAGCGCGGCTTCCCGGCCGGCGCAGGAGTTCACCTCGACCCCGATGAAAACTGCCGACCCCGAATTGATGCGGGCGATCAACCGCTTCCACGTCATGGACACCATCCGCCAGCGCGGCCCGATCTCCCGGGTCGAAATTGCCCAGGCGATCGAGCTGAGCCCGACCACGATCTCGGCGATTACCGCCACCCTGCTCGACGACCGGCTGATCACGCCCCGTGCCATGGTGCCGCTGGGCGAGGCGGCGCGCGGCCGACCGCGGGTGATGCTGGAGCTGAACCCGGACGCGGCCTATGTGGTCGGGGTCAAGCTCTCCCCGCACCAGATCAGCGTCGCCACCACCAATTTCCGCGCCGACGTGCTGAAGAGCCTGACCTTGCCGGTGCGCACCGGCCGGCAGACCGCCGAGGTGATCGCCGACATCGTCGAGGACGGGGTCCGCCACTGCGTCGCCGACGCCGGCCTGCCGTTCGAGCGGATCGCGGGCGTCTGCGTCGGGCTGCCGGGCATCGTCGAGCATGACACCGGCATCTGCCGGCAGAGCCCGATCTTCCGGCGCCCGGACGTGCCCTTCGCCGCGGCGCTCGCCAGCCGGCTGGGGGTCGCGGTGTCACTGGAGAGCGACGTCAGCCTGGCGACGCTGGCCGAGCACTGGTTCGGCCACGGACGCGGCCACAGCGACTTCATCGTCGTCGCCGTCGAGCACAGCCTCGGCCTCGGCATCATGCATAAGGGCGAGCTGCTGCGCGGCGTGGGCGGGCTCAGCGCCGACCTGGGCGACCTGGTGATCTGGCCGGGCGACGGGCTCGATGCGCCCGGCCGGCTCGCCGACTTCGCCAGCGAGAGCGCGATCGCCGGCGCCGCCGCGTCCGCGCTCGACGCCCGGGCCGATGGCAGCCCGCAGGGCTTCGACCGGGCGTTGTCAGCGGCACTGGACGGCAACAATGCGGCCGCCGCGGTGTTCGCCAGGGCCGGTACCGCGCTCGGCCACGCAGTCGCCGCGGTGGTCACCCTGCACGCACCCGGCCGGCTGATCGTCGCCGGCGGCGCGCTGCGCGCGGGCGACCTGCTGATGGGCCCGCTGCTGGAGACCGTCGACCGGCTGACACCGCCCGCGCTCAGGCGCGCGGTCGCGATCATCGAGCATCACTGGGCGGACGATGTCTGGGCGCGCGGCGCGGCAGCGCTGACCCTGCGCCAGCTTTACAGCGCGCCATGGAGCACGAGCGGGCCGGCCGCGCCGACCGCGAAACGGGTATTGGAGGACGCGCAATGACCGACCGGCAGGTGGGGATCGGCATCATCGGCTGCGGCACGATCAGCGGCGCCTATCTGAAGGCGGCGCGCAAGTTCCCGATCCTCGACGTCCGCGGGCTCGCCGACCTGAACATGGAGGCCGCCCGCGCCCGCGGCGCCGAGTTCGGCCATCCCGCCGTCACGGTCGACCAGCTGCTGGCCGACCCGACGGTGGAGATCGTGGTCAACCTGACCATCCCCCAGGCGCACCTGCCGGTGGCGATGCAGGTGCTGGATGCCGGCAAGCACGTCCACAACGAAAAGCCGCTGTGCGTGACGGCGGAGGACGGACGGCGGCTGCTGGCGCATGCCGAGCAGAAGGGACTGAGGCTCGGCTGCGCGCCCGACACCTTCCTCGGCGGCGCCCACCAGACGGCGCGCCTGCTGGTCGACCGGGGCGCGATCGGCACGCCGGTAGGCGGGACGGCGATGTTCATGTGCCCAGGGCACGAGTACTGGCACCCGAACCCTGCCTTCTACTACGCGGCCGGCGGCGGGCCGATGCTCGACATGGGTCCCTACTACATCACCGACCTGGTCAACCTGCTGGGCCCGGTGGCGACGGTCTCGGGCCAGGCCAACCGGCTGCGGGCGACGCGGCCGGTGCGCAGCCAGCCGCTGGCCGGCCAGGAGATCGCGGTCGCGGTGCCGACCCACGTCGCCGGCCTGATGACGTTCCGCAGCGGCGCGATCGTCACCATCGCGATGAGCTTCGACGTGCCGAAGCACCGCCACCTGCCGCTGGAGATCTACGGCACCGATGCCAGCCTGATCGTGCCCGACCCGAACTTCTTCGGCGGCCAGCTGGAGCTGGCGAAGCCGCGGGCGGAGTGGGAGCCGGTGGCGACCGAGCACGGCTATGCCGACGACAACTACCGGATCATCGGCGTCGCGGACATGGCGCACGCGATCCGGAGCGGGCGGGCGCACCGGGCGAGCGGCGCGCTCGCGCTCCACGTGCTGGAGGTGATGACCGCCATCGAGCGCTCGGCCGAAACCGGCCGGCCTGTCGAGATCGAAAGCGCCCCCGAGCGGCCGGCGATGCTGCCGCCCGGCCTGAAGGACGGAGCGCTGGATTGAACGCCAACAGGGGAGGAACACGCATGCGCGAGGCCTTGATCGTCTGGGGCGGCTGGTCCGGACACGAGCCGGAGCAGGGCGCCGCCGTCATCCGCGGCATGCTGGAGGAAGAGGGCTTCACGGTGTTCGTCGAGAACACCACCGAGGCCTTCGCCGACCCGGCGATCCGGGACATGCACCTGATCGTGCCGATCATCACCATGAGCAAGATCGAGAAGGAGGAGCTCGACAACCTGGTCTCGGCGGTGAAGGGCGGGGTCGGCCTCGGCGGCTATCACGGCGGCATGTGCGACGCCTTCCGCGAGGCGGTCGAGTACCAGTTCATGTGCGGCGGCCAGTGGGTGGCCCACCCCGGCAACATCATCGACTACCGGGTCAACATCACCGACCGCGACGACCCGCTGATGGCCGGGATCGACGATTTCGACTATCGGTCGGAGCAGTATTACATGCACGTCGACCCCGGCAACCGGGTGCTGGCGACCACCACCTTCTCGGGCGCGCATGCGCCGTGGATCGAGGGCGTAGTGATGCCGGTGGTCTGGAAGCGGCGCCACGGCCAGGGCCGGGTGTTCCACTCCACGCTCGGCCACCTCGCGTCCGAGTTCCAGGTGCCCGAGATGCGCACCATCGTGCGCCGCGGGCTGCTCTGGGCGGCGCGGGAATAGCTCCCGCCATCGCAGCCGCCTGCGGGCGCGGCTACGGCTGCAGGACGAGCGGCAGCACGGTCCGGCCGGGCGGGAAGCCCTCGCCGTCCGACGCATCCTCCTCGAACACCTCCAGGTGCCCGACCTGCCGTTCGGCGACCGTGTAGGCCACCGTGAACGCGAACGGGCCCGGCCCGTCGACGCCGCCGCCGCTGGTGAAGCCTTCGGCAAGCACGCTGCCGTCCCGGCCGAGCAGCTGCCACACGACGGTGCTCTCGAAGGTCCGCGAGCAGCCGGCAACGGCAAAGCCGCTGTCGACGCGGGCGCCGGCCGCGGGCGCCGTCGCGATGACGAACGCGGCGTCGTCCAGCGCCCCGTCGCCAATGTCGCAGGCATCGGGCGGGTTGCCGACCGGATCGTCGACCGGCGGGGCCGGACGAGTGCAGCCGATCAGGACCACAGCGGTCAGTGCAAGTATTCCCGAGCGAACCGGCATCGGACCCTCCTCTTCTCCGCGCAACGCAAGAGACTCTTCCCGCAGGACTTATCCGACAAACGGCTGCAGGAAGCCACCCGGAATCTCCCCGCGCCATCCTCCGGCGCCGCGAACGCGACGGGCGCAGACAGCGAGCGCTTGCGCCGCCCCGCGTTCAGGAGGAGCATCGGCCAGTGGGATCGGCTGCAGGCGCGACCCTCGATCGATCCCACCAAACGCATGGAGGGGAAACGATGGCACACAAATACGCCGGTGGATGCGACCACATCCACACGCATTCGGATCAGGAGCCGGTCGATAACCACACCTGCCACTGCTCGGTCTGCAAGCAAGTCACCGGGCAGGATTCGACCCATGTCGTCTTCTTCAGGCACGCCGACCTGGCGGTCGACGACCCTGCCGGCCTGAACCGCCAGCCGTTCAACGCGAAGAACCCGAACGGGCCGCTGGAGCTTTGCACCTGTACCAGTTGCGGCGCCCCGATCATGCTCGACGACAAGCAGGGGCGGATCCGCGCGATCGTACCCAACCTGATGGGCTACGACCCGGCAAGCCTGCCGGCGACCTATCACGCGTTCTTCGATCC
>JBHJOG010000258.1:0-19786 GCA_050329975.1 Alphaproteobacteria bacterium
GCCAATGCCTCCTGGAGCGAGGACGGCTCCAAGATGTACAAGTCCGCCGACATCTCGGTCGCGGTCTCGATCGAAGGCGGCCTGATCACGCCGGTGATCCGGACGGCCCAGAGCAAGGGCTTGGCAACGATCTCGGCCGAGATGAAAGCGCTGGCCAAGAAGGCGCGCGACGGCAAACTGGTGCCGGAGGAGTATCAGGGCGGCACCTTCTCGCTGTCCAATCTCGGCATGTTCGGGGTCAAGCACTTCGAGGCGGTGATCAACCCGCCGCAGGGCTGCATCCTGGCCGTCGGCACCGGCGAGCAGCGGCCGGTGGTCAAGAGCGGGGCGCTGGCGATCGCGACCGTCATGTCGTGCACGCTGTCGGTCGACCACCGTGTGGTGGACGGGGCGGTCGGCGCCGAATACATGCAGGCGTTCAAGGGCCTGATCGAGAACCCGCTCTCGATGATGCTGTAGAGCCCGAAGTATAGGCGGCAAGGATCTGATCTATGGCCGAAAAGAGCTATGACGTCGCGATCATCGGCGGCGGTCCCGGTGGCTATGTCGCCGCCATTCGCGCAGCCCAGTTGGGGCTGAAGACGGCGGTGGTGGAACGCGCGCACCTGGGCGGGATCTGCCTGAACTGGGGCTGCATCCCGACCAAGGCCCTGCTGCGCTCGGCCGAGGTCTATCACTATATCGAGCACGCCGCCGACTACGGGCTCTCCGCTGGCAAGCCGGGTTTCGACATCGCCGCGGTGGTCAAACGGTCGCGCGGCGTCGCCAAGCAGCTGAGTAACGGCGTCGGCTACCTGATGAAGAAGAACAAGATCGACGTCGTCATGGGCGAAGGCACGCTGGACGGCGACGGCAAGGTCAAGGTCAGCGGCGACCAGGCGACGACCCTGCAGGCCAAGCACATCATCGTCGCCACCGGCGCCCGCCCGCGGGTACTGCCGGGCATGGAACCCGACAAGAAGCTGGTCTGGACCTACTTCGAGGCGATGGTGCCCGACATCATGCCTAAGTCGCTGCTCGTGGTCGGGTCGGGCGCAATCGGCATCGAGTTTGCCTCGTTCTTCCGCACCATGGGCGCCGAGGTGACCGTGGTCGAGGTTCTGCCCCAGATCCTGCCGGTGGAGGACCACGAGATTGCCGCGATGGCGCGGAAACGGTTCGAGAAGCAGGGCATGAAGATCATCACCGAGGCGAAGGTGACCAAGGTCGACAAGGCGGCCAACTCAGTGACCGCCACCATCGTAGGCAAGGATGGCAAGGAGCAGGAGCTGAAGGCGGACCGGCTGATATCCGCCGTCGGCGTCCAGGGCAACATCGAATCTCTCGGCCTGGAGAAGCTGGGCGTCAAGACCGACCGTGGGACCATCGTCGTCGACGGCTACGGCCGGACCAACGTGAAGGGCGTCTACGCGATCGGTGATGTCGCCGGGCCGCCGATGCTGGCGCACAAGGCCGAACACGAAGGCGTGATCTGCGTCGAGAAGATCGCCGGCCAGGACGGCGTCCACCCGATGGACAAGCTGAAGATACCGGGCTGCACCTATTGCCATCCGCAGATCGCCTCGGTCGGGTTGACGGAAAACAGGGCGAAGGAGGGCGGGCGCAAGCTGAAGATCGGCCGATTCCCGTTCATCGGCAACGGCAAGGCGATCGCGCTCGGTGAGCCGGAAGGCCTGATCAAGACGATCTTCGACGCCGAGACCGGCCAGCTGCTGGGCGCCCACATGATCGGGGCCGAGGTGACGGAGCTGATCCAGGGCTATGTCGTCGCCATGAACCTGGAATCGACCGAGGAGGAGCTGATGCACACGGTGTTCCCGCACCCGACTATCAGCGAGACGATGCACGAGGCGGTGCTTGACGCCTATGGCAAGGTCATCCACGTCTAGTGGTGCGACCCTGACGGATGGACCCATCCGTCAGGAAAATCGCCCCACTGGATCAATATGTTAGTGGGCCGATTCAGCTGACGGAAGGGAACCTTTCGTTAGCATCGGACCGCTAGGGGGCATGGGCGAGCAGAAGGAGAGCACCAGCGTGGCCAACAGGATCGATCCCGCCCTGCGACACCCGGAGAAGGCCCATCGGCCGGACAACCCGACCGCGCACCCGAAGCCGAAATGGCTGCGGGTGAAGGCACCGACGTCGAAGGGCTACCAGGACACGGTCAAGATCGTGCGCGAGCGCAACCTGCACACCGTGTGCGAGGAGGCGGCCTGTCCCAACATCGGCGAGTGCTGGTCGAAGGGCCATGCGACCATGATGATCATGGGCGACACCTGCACGCGCGCCTGCGCCTTCTGCAACGTCGCCACGGGACGGCCGGCGAGCCTCGATCCGCTCGAGGCGCTGAACGTCGGGCGAGCGGTTCGCGAGCTCGGGCTCGAGCATGTGGTGATCACGTCGGTCGACCGCGACGACCTCGCCGACGGTGGCGCCCGGCATTTCGCGGCCACCATCCGCGCGATCCGGCGTGAGGCGCCGGCGACCACCATAGAGATCCTGACGCCGGACTTCCTGCGCAAGGACGGCGCGCTGGAAATCGTGGTCGAGGCGAAACCCGATGTCTTCAACCACAATCTGGAGACGGTGCCACGGCTCTATCCCCGGGTTCGGCCCGGCGCCCGCTACTTTCATTCGCTGCGCCTGCTGCAGCGGGTCAAGGAGCTGGACGCCTCGATGTTCACCAAGTCGGGCCTGATGGTCGGACTGGGCGAGACCGACGAAGAGGTCGGGCAGGTGATGGACGACATGCGGTCGGCCGGGATCGATTTCCTGACGATCGGCCAGTACCTGCAGCCGACCGTCAAGCACGCTGCCGTCGATCGCTTCGTGACCCCGGAGACGTTCGACGCGATGGCCCAGAAGGCGCGGGCGAAAGGATTTCTGATGGTCTCGGCCTCGCCCCTGACCCGCAGCTCCTATCATGCCGGCGACGATTTCCGGCGCCTGCGCGACGCGCGCGAAGCTTGGCTAAAGGATCTCCGCGGCGCCTCTGCCGACGGCCGGGTGGCGGCAACACCCGCCGCCGAATAGCGGGGCGCGACATCATCACCCCAGCCTCAGCGGGCTTTTTTCCGGTACCGCCCCACATCATAGCGAGCGGGCGCACGCGGGGTGCGTCCTGTCGCAGCCCTGTTCGAGCCCAATGACAACCCATTCCGAACGCAGACACGTGCCATACACCCCGGAGCAGATGTTCGATCTGGTCGCGGGTGTCGAGGACTATCCGCATTTCCTCCCCTGGTGCACCGCCGCACGGGTTCGCGAGAAAACCGACCGGCTGATCGTCGCCGACCTTGCCATCGGCTACAAGGCTGTGCGCGAGCGATTCACCTCACGGGTCACTCTTGATCGTCCCCGCCGGATCGACGTGACCTATACCGAGGGCCCGTTCAAGTACCTCAACAACTACTGGATCTTCGAGCCGGCCGCAGACGGCGGCTGCGACATCGACTTCCATGTCGAGTTCGAATTCCGCTCCCGCCTGCTCCAGGGCATCATCGGCCTGTTCTTCCACGAGGCCGTGCGCCGTATGGTGCGCGCCTTCGAGACGCGGGCGACCCAGCTCTACGGCCCGGTGCCCGACGGGGCGAGAGCCCCGGTCGGCTCCTCGGCCTGATCGGCCGCCAAGCACCGGTTCTCCCTTTACTTCCGGTCCATATTAGGGATTATCCCTAGCAGACCAGAGGCAAAGCCAAAAGGCCCGCATGCTCACGGCCACGCACATCCGCGCAGCGCGCGCCCTGATCGGCGCGCGCCAATCGGACCTCGCCAAATCCGCCGGCGTCTCGCTCGCAACGCTCAACAACATCGAGCGCGGCATCGGCGACCCGCGGGCCAGCACGCTGCGCGCCATCGAGGCCGCTCTCAACCAGGCCGGCGTCATGATCGAGGATTCGCCCGGACATCTGGGCGTCATGATCGAGCGGCTGAGCCGGCCGCGCCTGCCCGAGCCCTACCAGGCCAGCGAGGCGATCATGACCGCGATCGGGCCGAAGGCGCTGTTCATCGCCGAGCGGATCGTCGTGTTCGGCCGTTCGGACAACGGCGGGGCGGCTCCACGCTTCTGCGTCGCCCTGATGGGCCCGGTGCGCACACAGGTGTTCGACCGCTCGGCACTGGTCGTCAACACCCCCTCGGGCGCCGCCGAGGTGTGCGGCATCCTGATGGCCGCCTTCGCCTATCGCCGCAAGGTGCTTAATTATGTGGACCACCTGCTGGACGACACCACCCAGCTTGGCGACCTGGAACTGGTGGCGCGCCTGGAAGCGGCGCGGCCGAAGCCGATGAGCCACCCGGCCCAGATCGTCGACGTCCTCGACGACTGGGCCCGGATCTCGGTCACCTATGTCAGCTGGAAGAGCCACCCGGCCCGCGACCTGCTCCGCATATTCGGTCCGGCGCCAGCCAGATCGGCGTAGCGCGCGAGGGTCTCAGTCGGACAGGGCGCGCAACATGCGGAACGCCGCCCTGACGGTGGCCGCCCGTACGGCCGCCCGGTCGCCCGGGAACAGGTGGCGCTCAACCGCGCAGGGCCGGCCCTCCTGCGCGCAGCCGATATAGACCAGTCCGACCGGTTTCTCCTCCGACCCGCCGTCGGGTCCGGCGATGCCGGTGCACGAGATGGCGACGCTGGCATCGCTGCGGGCGAGGGCGCCCGTCGCCATCGCGGCCGCGACCGGTTCGCTGACCGCCCCATGGGCGGCGATCATCTCCTCGGGCACACCCAGCATCTCTGTCTTCGCCTCGTTGGAATAGGTGATGAAGCCGCGATCGACCACGTGGGAGCAGCCCGCAATCGCGGTCAGCGTGGCGACAATCAGCCCGCCGGTGCAGGATTCGGCGGTGGCGATGTGCCAGCCGCGCTCCCGGCACAGCGAGAGCAGCGCCGTCGCCTCCCCGTCCAGGCTTGCTTCCGGCTCCGCGTTCATGTCGGACATGACTCGCTCCATCCCCAGATCCATCGCCAACCGATGACGCACAGCGCGGCGTAGACGCCGGCCATCACATCGTCGACCATGATCCCGAACCCTCCCTTCAGCCGCCGATCGGCCCATGAGGCCGGCCAGGGCTTCAGGATGTCGATCACCCGGAAGGCGACGAAGGCGACCAGCAGGTGGTGCCACGTCGCGCAGGCCGGCAGCAGGGTGATCCACATGCCGGCGACCTCGTCGATGACAACACGGCCGGGGTCCGGATGTCCCATCGTCGCTTCGTGCCGGCCCGCGGCCCAGATCCCGACCAGGACCACGATCACCACCGCCGCCGCCAGCCACCAGGCCCCGGCGAACGCGAGGATGGGCCAGGCGAGCAGCAAACCGGCCAGCGACCCCCAGGTTCCAGGCGCCGGCCGGATCAGGCCGACGCCGAACCAGGTCGCCAGCAGCGCGGCCAGCCGGCCGACCGGGCTGACGGCCGGGCGTGCGTCAGCCCGCATGGCGGCGCACCAGGGTGGCTGTTGCCAGCGCGCCGATGCCCTCGCCGCGCCCCAGTGCGCCGAGCCCCTCGGTCGTCGTCGCCTTCACGCTGACCCGGGCGACGTCGATGCTGAGCATGCCGGCGACTGCCGCGCGCATCTCCGCCCGGTAGGGGCCGACCCGTGGCTGCTCGCAGATCAGGGTGACGTCGGCGGCCGCGATGGCGAAGCCGTCGGCGCGGCACCGCTCGGCGGCGGAGCGGACGAAATGTTCCGACGCGGCGCCCCGCCATTGCGGGTCCGACGGTGGGAAATGCGCCCCGATGTCGCCGTCGCCGCGGGCCCCGAACAGGGCGTCGGCCAGGGCGTGCAGACCGACGTCGGCGTCGGAATGGCCCAGCAATATCCAAGGGGCCGGCACCGCCACCCCGCACAGCATCAGCGCACGCCCGGACTCGCCGGCGGGCTCCAGGCGGTGGGTGTCGAAGCCGTGGCCGCAGCGAACGTCGGGCGACGCGGTACCGGCTGCAACCAGTCGGGCGCGAACGAGGTCGGTGGCACTGGTGATCTTGAAGTTGTCGCGGTCGTCCGGGACCAGCCGCACCCGGATGCCGGCCGCCTCGGCCACTGCCGCGTCGTCGGTCAGGTCGGCGCCGGCGGCGACCCGGTGCGCAGCCAGGATGGCGGAGAAGCGGAACCCCTGCGGGGTCTGCGCCTGCCACAGGCCGGCACGGTCGGTGGTGGCGGCGACACAGCCGTCGGCGTCCGCCTGCTTCAGGGTGTCGGCGACGGGTGCGGCGGCGATCGCCGCGTCGTCGACAGCAAGGGCGGCGATCACCTGGGCGATCGTCAGCCGGCTGACGAAAGGGCGGGCGGCGTCATGGATCAGCACGATCGCCGGGGGGTCCACCGCCAGCGCCTCCAGCCCCGCCAGCACCGACTGCTGCCGGGTGGCACCGCCCGCGACCGGCGGCGGCAACCGGCGCTCGCCGACCGCCTGCCGGTAGAGGGCGGCGTCGTCCGGATGGATCACCACCTGGACCGTGTCGACAAGGGGAACCGCGCGAAACGCATCCACCGCCCGGGCAAGCGCGGCCGTGCCCGAGGTATCGAGCGAGGCATATTGTTTCGGCAGCTCTCCGCCCGCCCGCTGCCCGCGGCCGGCAGCGACGATCAGGGCGGCAATACGTCGGCTCATCAGGGGGCTCCGGTGCGTGCGGGTAGGCGAGCGCGGCGATGCCGCCGGGATAAGGTGAACGCGCCAATTTGTCTAATGTTGATCGGTTCGGGAAAAACACTATGGTGCTCACAGATTGGGCAATCGCGCTGATGCTCATTGTTTAGGCACATGCGATCAGATCAGGCAGGTCGGGGGGATGAATGGACGTAGCTATGACGGAGCGACCGGAGGCTGAACAGGCCAAGGAGGCTTTCCTGCGGGCCGCCATGTTCAACGCCCTGGCGGAGCCGGTTTTTTCCCTGGATCGCGCGGACCGCTTCGTCCACGCCAACAGCGCGGCCGAGCAATTCTGGCAGGCCGGAGAGGCGTTCCTGCGCGACCGCACCCTCGGCGACATGCTGACGGCGGACCATCCCTTGTTCGGCATGCTGAGCCAGGTTCGGGCAACTGGCGTCAGTCTTGCAGATCACGGTCTCATGCTTGAATCGCCGAGGATCGGGTCGCATGAGATGGCCGTGCATTTAGCACCGGTACAGGAAGTGGAGGGGCTGGTCGTAGTCTCGCTGCACCGCCGCACCGTGCAACAGGCGATCGAGCGCCGGCTCACGCATCGCGGTGCGGCCCGTTCGGTATCGGCGATGGCCGCACTGCTGGCCCACGAGGTGAAGAACCCGCTCTCGGGCATCCGCGGGGCGGCCCAGCTCCTCGAGCTGTCGGCCAACGAGAGCGACCGCCGGCTCACCCGCCTGATCTGCGAGGAAACCGACCGCATCTGCGGCCTCGTCGACCGGATGGAGAGCTTCGCCGACGGCCGGGCCCTGCCGCGGACCGAGGTCAACATCCACCGCATCCTCGACCATGTGCGCAACGTGGCGGCGGCTGGCTTCGCCCGGCATGTCGGCTTCCAGCTCGCATTCGACCCGTCGCTGCCGCCGGCGCTCGGCAACCACGATGCGCTGGTCCAGGCCTTTCTCAACCTGGTGAAGAATGCGGTCGAGGCTGCTCCGAAGCACAACGCGCGGATCACCCTGGGCACGGCCTTCCGCCACGGGCTGCGTCTCGCTGCCGCCGCCGGCGGCGAGAGGATGGAGCTGCCGCTGATGGTCAGCGTCAGCGACAATGGCGGAGGCATTCCCGAGGACCTTCGCCCGCACCTGTTCGAGCCGTTCGTCAGCAGCAAGGCCCGCGGCACCGGGCTCGGCCTCGCTCTGGTGGCCAAGGTCGTCCAGGACCATGGCGGGGTGATCGAGTTCGACACATCGTCGCAAGGAACGGAATTCCGCATGTTTCTGCCTATCGCCGACACAACCGTCTTCGGTTCGGGACCGCATTGAAATGGCGGGGGCTGCAACGATCCTCATCGCCGACGACGACCGCGCCATCCGAACGGTCCTGGACCAGGCGCTGGCGCGCCTCGGCTACGACGTCCGCACCACCAGCAACGCCGGCACGCTCTGGCGCTGGGTGGAGGAGGGGCTCGGCGATCTGGTGATCACCGACGTGTTCATGCCGGACGAGAACGCGCTGGACCTGATCCCGCGCATCAAGCAGGTTCGCCCGCAGCTGCGCATCCTGGTGATGAGCGCGCAGAACACGCTGCTGACGGCCGTGAAGGCGACCGAGCGCGGCGCGTTCGAGTACCTGCCCAAGCCGTTCGACCTCAACGAGCTTATCAGCGTCGTCCAACGCGCCCTGGTTCCGCAGCCGCCGGAAGCCGCGCCCGCCAACACCAACCACCACGGCGCCCCGGACCTGGACGAGCGACTGCCGCTGATCGGGCGTTCGCCCGCGATGCAGGACATCTACCGGGTGCTCGCCCGGCTGATGGCCACCGACCTGACGGTGATGATCACCGGCGAATCGGGAACCGGCAAGGAGCTGATCGCGCGCGCGCTGCACGACTACGGCAAGCGCAAGAAGGGCCCGTTCGTCGCCATCAACATGGCGGCGATTCCGCGGGACCTGATCGAAAGCGACCTGTTCGGCCACGAGAAGGGCGCCTTCACCGGCGCAACCCAGCGCGGGGTCGGCCGATTCGAGCAGGCCCGCGGGGGCACGCTGTTCCTCGACGAGATCGGCGACATGCCGCTGGAGGCGCAGACCCGCCTGTTGCGGGTGCTGCAGGAAGGGGAGTTCACGACGGTCGGCGGTCGCACCCCGGTGCGCGCCGACGTGCGCATCATTGCCGCCACCCATCGCGACCTGCGCCAGCTCGTCTCCGCTGGCCAGTTCCGCGAGGACCTCTACTACCGGCTCAACGTGGTGCCGATCCGGGTCCCGCCGCTGCGCGAACGCAGGGAGGACGTGCCGTCGCTGGCGCGCCATTTCCTGGAACAGGCGGTCGAGATCGGGCTGCCGCGCAAGGGCCTGCACGACAGCGCCTTGACCCGCCTGAAAGCCTATGACTGGCCGGGCAATGTGCGCGAGCTCGAGAACCTGGTCCGGCGCTTGGCCGCGCTGTACTCGGAGGACGTGATCACAGGTGACATCGTGGCCGCCGAACTTGCCGACGGCGAGCCCGAGGCCCCCGGCACGCGCTCCCAGGCCGAGAACCTTTCGGCCTGCGTCCAGCATCACCTCGAGAGCTATTTTGCCGCCCATGGCGGCGGCTTGCCGGCGAGCGGGCTCTACCACCGGATCCTCCACGAGATCGAGCGTCCGCTGCTGCGTCTGACCCTGGGGGCCACCAACGGCAACCAGATCAAGGCAGCCAGCGTCCTCGGGCTGAACCGCAATACGCTGCGCAAGAAAATTCGCGAGTTGGACATACCGGTCAGCCGCGGCCTAAATTAGCCAACCGAAGGCGCCCGGACCGGGCGCCCGGCGGATCTGGGCCAGTGGCCTTGTCAACTGGCCTGCCGTCCGCCAACTCTAGAACTTTGCGGCTGTAGCGGTGCCTGTGCCTCCGGGCGTGGTGCCAAAGCTGTCCGCTGGAGCGGCGAGGGCAGATGACCAGCGAAGCCGTCGCATCGTCGCAATCCGCGCGGCGAAGCGTAGGTGCGTGGCTGCGCCGGCTGGCGACAAGTCGAAGTCTGACCATCGTGCTGCTGGTCATCGCGTTGGTGTGCGCGGTCGCCACGTACATGGCCTTTGCCGGGATCCCGCCGTTCGGCGCCGATCCGACGGCGACAGTCGTCCTTATCAACATCGACCTGCTGGTCCTGGTCGCGCTTGGCAGCATCATCGCGGTCAACCTGGTGCAGGTGTGGGCGGCGCGGCGGCGCGGCTCGGCGGGTTCCCGACTGCACATCCGGCTCGTGGTACGCTTCGGGCTGCTGGCGATCGCACCGACGATCGTTGTCGCCCTGTTCTCGATGCTGTTCTTCACGTTCGGGCTGCAGGCCTGGTTCTCGGACCAGGTCCGCACCGCCGTCAACACGTCGCTCGCCGTCGCCCAGGCCTATCTCGAGGAGCATCGACGCGGCATCGAGGCGCAGGTCCTGGCGATGGCCAACGACCTCAACCGCGCCGCCCCGCTGGCCGTCGAGGAGCCGCAGCGGTTCGCCGAATTCCTGGTCGCCCAGGGGCAGGTTCGCGGCCTGCCGGAGGCGGTGGTCTTCACCACCGACGGCAGCATCCTCTCCAGCGTGGACTTCGCGTCGCGCGCCGACCTCGATCCCAGCCGTCTTTCCGAGGCCGCGGTCGATGCCGCCTCACGGGGCGAGGTGGTGCTGATGACGACCGAGGACGAAGACCGGGTCCGCGCCCTGGTCCGCCTCGAAGGGCTGCACAACGCCTTTCTCTACGTCGGCCGCGAGATCGACCCCGAGGTGATCAACTACATCGAGCAGACCAGCGGCGCGGTCAGCGAATACGCCATGCTCGAGAACCGGTTGTCGGACCTGCAGGTCACGTTCGCGCTGATCTTCGTCATGCTCGCGCTGTTGCTGCTGTTCACCGCAGTGATGCTGGGACTGCAGTTCGCCAACAACCTGGCTCGGCCGATCAGCGCGCTGATCGGCGCGGCCGACAGGGTACGCGACGGCGATCTCAGCGCCCATGTCGACACCGACCGCAGCGAGAACGAGCTCGCGACCCTGAGCCGGGCGTTCAACCGGATGACCGAGCAGCTGCGCGCCCAGCGCACCGAGCTGATTCAGGCCAACGAGCAGATCGACCGTCGGCGGCGCTTCAACGAGGCGGTGGTCGCAGGCGTATCGGCAGGGGTGATCGGACTGGATCCGAACGGATCCGTCCACCTGGCGAACGACACCGCCGCCCGGCTGCTGGACACCACACCGGACGCGTTGCGCGGCGCCGAGCTGGCGGAGGTTGCGCCGGACATGGCGGCAATCATTCGGCTGGCGCGGCGGCGGCCGGGGTTCATCGAGACCCAGGTGACCGTCGAACGCAAGGGCGAGCTGCGAAACCTGATCGTCAGAGTGGCCACCGAGCGGGTGGATTCGCAGGTGAACGGCTACGTTGTGACGTTCGACGACATCACTGAGCTCGGCGCTGCCCAGCGGAAGGCGGCATGGGCGGACGTGGCCCGCCGGATCGCGCATGAGATCAAGAACCCCCTGACCCCGATCCAGCTTTCGGCGGAGCGGCTGAAACGGAAGTATCTCAAGCAGATAACGGAGGATTCTGATACCTTCCAGCAATGCACGGACACGATCGTGCGGCACGTGGATCACATGCGCCGCATGGTCGACGAGTTCTCGGCCTTCGCCCGCATGCCCTCGCCGAAGATGGAGGAAGTCGACCTGCGGACTGTGTGCGCGCAGGCGATCGTCCTGCAACGAACCGCCCATGCCAACATCCGCTTTGTGTACGATCTGCCGTCGGCGCCGATTCGGTTCGCCTGCGACCCTCAGCAACTGGGCCAGGCCCTGACCAACCTGTTGCAGAATGCGATCGACGCAATCGAGGGTCGCGACGGTCCAGCCGATGAGCTTCCGCGAGGTGAAATCGTCATGAACATTGAGACCGACCAGCAAGCGGTCCGGATCACGATCAGTGACAACGGGCGCGGGCTGCCGCAGGAGCGCAATCGGCTCACCGAGCCTTATGTGACGACGCGTGCCAAAGGCACCGGGCTGGGTCTCGCCATCGTCAAGCGCATCGTCGAGGACCATCGCGGCGAACTGGAGTTGGCAGACCGCCAGGGCGGCGGCGCCAGCGTGAGCCTGGTTCTGCCATTCGACCGGTCGGCCGCAACGCTTTCCACCCACCGGTTTGGACGGCTCGACCAGGGAAGCGAGCCGAAAGGCGTTGACGCCACGGCCGGGGTAGGGCACGACGCCGCCTTCCCACGCCCGCACGCGACGATCGCGGAGTGATGTGATCCGGCCATGGCGCGCGACGTATTGGTTGTTGACGATGAGGCCGACATCCGCCTGCTGATCGCAGGCACTCTTGAGGATGAGGGCTACACCACACGCGAGGCCGCGAACAGCGATCAAGCGATGGCTGCCGTGCGCGAGCGCCAGCCCAGCCTCGTCATCCTGGACATCTGGCTCGAGGGCAGCCAGCTCGATGGCATGCAGGTGCTCGAGCTGCTGCTCCACGATCATCCGAACCTGCCGATCGTGATGATCTCGGGCCACGGCTCGATCGAGACCGCCGTGTCTGCGATCAAGCAGGGTGCCTATGATTTCATCGAGAAGCCGTTCAAGTCGGACCGGCTGCTGCTGATCGTGGAGCGGGCGGTGGAATCGGCCCGTCTGCGCGCCGAGAACACGGAGTTGCGGCTGCGCGCGGGAGCGGAGACCGACCTGATCGGCGGATCCCCGGCGGTCAACCAGCTCCGCCAGGCCGTGCTTCGCGTCGCGCCGACCGGCAGCAGAGTGTTGTTGTCCGGGGCGCCCGGCAGCGGCAAGGAGGTCGTGGCCCGGCTGCTGCACCGCCGCTCGAGGCGCACCGACGGGCCGTTCGTCGTGCTGAACTGCGCCACCCTCAACCCGGACCGGCTGGAGACCGAGCTGTTCGGGGAGGAAACCGCCACCGACGGCCGTCGCAAGGTCGGCACCTTCGAGCGGGCCCATGGCGGGACGCTGCTGCTCGACGAGGTCGCCGACATGCCGCTGGAGACCCAGGGCAAGATCGTGCGGGTCCTGCAGGACCAGTCGTTCGAGCGGGTCGGCGGGTCGACCCGGGTCCATGTCGACGTGCGGGTGATCGCGTCGACCAACCGCAACCTTGCAGAGTTGATCAGCGCCGGGCAGTTCCGCGAGGACCTCTACTATCGTCTGAACGTGGTGCCGCTGGCGGTGCCGTCGCTGGCCGAGCGCCGGGAGGACATACCGGTGCTGGCGCGTCATTTCATGAACATGGCGGCTCAGTCGGCCGGCCTCGCCTCGCGGGAACTCAGCGAAGACTCGATCGCGGCGCTGCAGGCTTATGAATGGCCTGGAAACGTCCGCCAGTTGCGCAACGTCATGGACTGGCTGCTGATCATGGCGCCCGGTGGTGGACGGGAGCCGATCCGCGCCGAGATGCTGCCGCCGGAGATCAGCGCGGCGACTCCTCCGGCGCTGCGCTGGGAGCAGTCCGGGGAGATCATGGGCCTGCCGCTGCGCGAGGCCCGCGAGACGTTCGAGCGGCAATATCTGGCGGCGCAGGTCAACCGTTTCGGAGGCAACATCTCGCGCACCGCTTCCTTCGTCGGCATGGAGCGGTCGGCGCTGCATCGCAAGCTGAAGGCACTCGGGGTCGCCGCTCCGGCCAAGGCGAATGGCGGCGACTGACGCCCCCGTCACCGCGCCCAGCGCAACAACCTCTCGGGATCGGCGATGAAGGTCATTATTTGCGGCGCGGGACAGGTCGGGTTCAACATCGCCCGCTACCTGTCCTCCGAGAACGACGTCACCGTCATCGACCTACGCCCGGACCTGGTCGCGAAGATCAGTGATCAGCTGGATGTCCAGGGCATCGTCGGGCATGCCTCCCATCCGCCGATCCTGGACCGGGCCGGCGCCTCGGAGTGCGAGATGATCATCGCGGTCACCCAGGCCGACGAGGTGAACATGGTCTCGTGCCAGGTCGCCCACAGCCTGTTCAATGTGCCGACCAAGATCGCCCGGATCCGCAACCAGAGCTATCTGGAGCCGCTTTGGGCCGACCTGTTCAGCCGCGACCACCTGCCGATCGATGTGATCATCTCGCCGGAGGTGGAGGTGGCGCGCGCCATTGCGCGCCGACTGCACGTGCCGGGCGCCTTCGATGTCATCCCGCTCGCCGACGCGAAGGTGAGCGCAGCAGGCGTTCGGCTTCGCCCCGACTGCCCGGTGATCAACACGCCGTTGCGCCAACTCACCACCCTGTTCCCCGACCTCCACATCGTCGTGTTCGGGATCCTGCGCGGCGACCGCGCGATCGTACCCACCAGCGACGACCAGATGCTGCCGGGCGACGAAGTGTATTTCATGGCCGAGAGCAGCCATCTGGGACGCGCGCTCGCTGTGTTCGGTCACTCGGAGCAGGAGGCGCGCCGGGTGATCATCATCGGGGGCGGCAATATCGGCCTGAATCTCGCTGAGTTGATCGAGGAGCAATTCTCCGGCGTCTCGGCCAAGCTGATCGAGATGAACAAGGACCGCGCGCAGTTCGTCGCCGAACGGCTGGACCGGGTCCGGGTGCTGAACGGCGACGGCCTCGACCCGGAGGTGCTGGAGGAGGCGAACGTCTCGGCCACCGAGACCGTGGTGACGGTGACCGACGAGGACGAAGTCAACATCCTGGCCGGTCTGCTGGCCAAGCGCTATGGCTGCGAGCGCGCGGTGGTTCTGATCAACGCCTCGACCTATGCCCCGCTGATCGGCTCGCTCGGCATCGACGTGGTCGTCAGCCCGCGCGCGATCACGGTTTCGACCATATTGCAGCACATCCGTCGCGGCCGGATCCTTTCGGTGAACTCGGTGCGCGAGGGCTTCGGCGAGGTCATCGTCGCCGAAGCCCTGGAGACGTCGTCGTTGGTGGGCAAGACGCTGCGCGAGGCCAAGCTGCCCGACGGGGTCATCGTCGGCAGCATCGTTCGCGGCGAGGAGGTGATCATCGCCCGGCCGAACACGGTCATTCAGGCCAAGGACAGAGTCGTGCTGTTCGCCGCGACGGGGACGATACGCCGCGTCGAGAAGCTCTTCGCGGTCCGGTTCGAATATTTCTGACACGAACTTGCCGACCAGCCCTCAGCCGGAGACGAGGATGCCGCGTTTCGCCTATGTGAACGGCCGCTACCTGCCGCATCAATTTGCCCGGGTCCATATCGAGGATCGCGGCTATCAGCTTGCCGACGGCGTGTACGAGGTGCTGCCGGTGGTCGGCGGCGTGCCTCTCGACGAGGACCTCCACCTGGACAGGCTGGACCGCTCCCTGCGCGAGCTGTCGATTCGCTGGCCGATGTCGCGCTCCTCGATGGTGTTGGTGGCGCACGAACTGCTGCGGCGCAACCGGATGGCTGTCGGCCTGCTGTACATCCAGGTTACCCGGGGCGTCGCCCCGCGCGACCACGCCTTCCCACCCGCGGGTGTCAAGCCGGCCCTGGTAATGACGACGATGCGGCGACCCTGGCCGAAGCGATCGGCGCAGACCGACGGAATCACCGTAGTCACCACTAGCGATATTCGCTGGAAACGCTGCGATATCAAGTCTATATCACTGCTTCCTAATGTCCTGGCCAAACAGCAGGCGGTTGCTGCGGGCGCTGGCGAATCGTGGATGGTCGATGCGGCGGGCGACGTTACGGAAGGCTCTTCGACCAACGCCTGGATCGTCACCCGCGACGGGGTGCTGGTCACCCGGAAGGCCGACCACGCAATCCTGAACGGGATCACCCGGCAGATCGTGATCACGCTGGCCCGGCGAGAGGGGCTGCGCCTCGAGGAACGGCCGTTCTCCCTGGAAGAGGCGCTCGCGGCGCGCGAGGCGTTCATCACCTCGAGCTCCAACTACGTGATGCCGGTGACCGCGATCGATGGCCGTCCGATCGGCAACGGAGGCCCAGGCGTACTTTCGGCGCGGCTGCGCGACCGCTATCTCGACCTGTCGCCTGCGACGGCGTCGCCGGATACATGAGCACGCTGTTGCTTCCTGCGCCGCGCGCGATCCTGTTCGACTGGGACGATACCCTGGTCGACAACTGGGGGGCGATCGCACATGCGCTGAACGTGGCCTTCGCCGCTTTCGGCATGCCGCGGCTCGCTGTCGACGAGGTGAAGCGCCGGGCGACGCGCTCGATGCGCGACAGTTTCCCGGAGATCTTCGGCGCGGATTGGACGCACGCGCGCGACCTGTTCCTTGCCAGCTTCGCCGAGCATCACGTCGCCGAACTCGCGGTCAAGCCGGGTGCACTTGCCTTGCTCGAGACGATCCGCTGCGCCGGCATCCCTGCCGCCGTGGTCAGCAACAAGAATGGCCCCTTCCTGCGCGAGGAAGCGGGGCATCTCGACTGGACCGGGCGGTTCGTGGCACTGGTCGGCGCTGGAGACGCCGCCGCCGACAAGCCGGATCCGGCCGCCGTTGCCATGGCTCTCTCTGGCGCGGAAATTGCGGCGGGTGAGGATGTCTGGCTGGTCGGCGATTCGACGGTTGACATGGCGTGTGCCGCGGCGACGGGGTGCACGGGCATTCGCATCGACTGGAGCAGACAAGGTGGAGAAGCCCCGGAGGGCCAAAAACGTGCTGTGACCTCACTGGAGGAGGTGCGGACGCTTGTTTCGGCGTTGCGTGGCTCCATATGAGACTTCTGACCCAACGACAAAGCGCGATTGGTCTGAAACTGCAGGGGGAATCGGGCATTCTCCGCAGAATGGATTAAAAAAATGAGGGTCCCCAATGATGCCGAATGATACCCATAACGTCCAAGATGTTTTCCTGAACCATATCCGCAAGCAGAAGACCCCCGTCACAATCTTCCTGGTGAATGGCGTCAAGCTGCAGGGCGTCATCACGTGGTTCGACAACTACTCGGTGCTCCTGCGCCGGGACGGACATTCCCAACTCGTCTACAAGCACGCGATCTCGACGGTGATGCCTGCCACCGCCATCAACCTGTTCGAGGGCGAGAAGGAAACGGACAAGGACGATGCCCACAGCTGATATGGGCGGGGCAGGCCGGCTAGACGGCGAGGGCCCGGCCAAGCCGATGATCGCCCTCGTCGTATGCCCCGAGTTGCGCAGCGCAGCCGGCGCGAACGGGGATGGGCGCACACCGGCCGACCGGGTCGCCGAGGCGGTCGGCCTTGCCGAATCCATCGGCCTGCAGGTTGCGGGTGCCGAGAGCGTTCGCGTGCCCAAGGTCCGCTCCGCGACCCTGCTCGGCACCGGCACCATCGAGCGCCTGAAGGGCCTGATAGAGGAGACCGGCGCGGGACTGCTGGTGATGGACGGGGCATTGGGCCCGATCCAGCAGCGCAACCTCGAGCGCGAACTCAAGGTCAAGGTGATCGACCGTACCGGCCTGATCCTCGAGATCTTCGGTGCACGGGCACGCACCCACGAGGGCCGGCTGCAGGTCGAGCTGGCGGCGCTGTCGTACCAGCGCTCGCGCCTGGTGCGCAGCTGGACCCACCTCGAGCGCCAGCGCGGCGCGCTCGGCTTCGTCGGCGGCCCCGGCGAATCCCAGCTCGAGATCGACCGCCGGCTGATCGACGAGCGCATCCAGCGTTTGAAGCGGGAGCTGGAGCAGGTGAAGCGCACGCGTGGGCTGCATCGCGCAGCCCGGGCGAAGGTTCCGTTCCCGGTGGTGGCCCTTGTCGGCTACACCAATGCCGGCAAGTCGACATTGTTCAATCGCCTGACCAGCGCCAGCGTTGCCGCCGAAGACAAGCTGTTCGCCACGCTCGACCCGACCATGCGTCGCATCGCACTGCCGGGCGGGCGCGACGTCATCCTCTCCGATACCGTTGGCTTCATCTCGAATCTGCCGACCCAACTGGTGGCGGCCTTCCGCGCCACCCTGGAGGAAGTCCAGGCAGCCGACCTGATCCTGCATGTCCGCGACGCGGCTTCGCCCGACAGCGAAGCCCAGCGTCACGACGTGGAGGCTGTGCTGCTAGACCTCGGGGTCGAGCAGACCCCGCAGCTGGTGGTGATGAACAAGGCAGACAGGCTGGCGCCGGAAGAACGCACCGTACTGGAGAACCAGAGCGTTCGTTCGGAACAGGTCGCGGTGATCTCCGCCTTGACCGGCGAGGGCCTTGACGATTTGCGCAGCCGGATCACCGCCTGCCTGTCCAGCCGCGAGGCGCGGGTGACGTTCGAGGTGCCGGCAGGGCAGGGCGACGCGATCGCATGGCTGCATCGCCACGCCCAGGTCGAGCGCATCGACAGGCATGGCGACGTGCTGGAGTGCACGGTGCGCATCGGCGAGGCGGAGTCGATGCGCTTCGCCAGCCGGTTCGCGATCCCGCCGCACGCGGCTGCCGTGCCCGGCTGAGGCACGAATTGCCAATCGCGGGCAGGCTTGCTACCAAGGCATAGGGCGCCTCGCGCTGAACGCATCATCGGCGCCTGCCTGCCCACCCATTCCGCTGAAGGTCCATCATGACGTCCGTAGACGCCGAGAAGGTCGCCGCGATCGTGCGCGAGGTCGCCGCGACGATCGTGCTGCCGCGGTTCCGGACGCTCGCCAGGCACGAGATCAGTGAGAAGGGGCCGGGCGACCTGGTCACCATCGCCGATTCGGAAAGCGAGATCGCGCTGACCCGGCAGCTTCCCGACCTCCTGCCGGGGTCGGTGGTCGTCGGCGAGGAGGCCACGGCCGCAGACGCCACCGTCATCGCCCGGCTGAGCGAGGACCGTCCGGTCTGGCTGGTCGACCCCGTCGACGGCACCCACAACTTCGCCCACGGCGACGCGACCTTCGCGATGATCATCGCGCTGGTGGTCGACGGCTCGACGCGGTTCGGCTGGATCTACCTGCCGACCGACGGCGAGATGGCGGTGGCAGAGGAAGGGTCCGGCGCCTGGATCGACGGTCGCCCCATGCGGGTCGACGCGCCGGATCAACTGCATGACCTGGTCGGGGGCATCAACTACGGCCTGTTCGACAAGGCGCAGAAGCCGGCGGTACACGAACGCTGCGCCGGTTTCCGCGAATGCCGCAACCTGCGCTGCTCCGGCCGCGAGTACCTCGACATGAGTCGGGGAGTTCGCCACTTCGCCTATTCGCGTTCGCTCAAGCCCTGGGACCACGCCGCCGGCGTACTGATGCACCGCGAGGCCGGCGGCTATGCCCGCCGAGCCACCGACGAGACGCCCTATCGCCTGGTCGACCCGGGGACGGGGCTGTTGGTTGCGCCCAACCGCGACCTGTGGCATCGCATCCGCGACCACCTGCACGGGGCCTGAGGGCCGGTCGGGCTCGCGCCCGAGACAATCACAGGGGAGATTAGCGCCATGGCGAACGTCGCATTTCTGGGCCTCGGGGTGATGGGCTACCCGATGGCCGGGCACCTCGCCGCCAAAGGGCACACGGTCACGGTCTACAATCGCACCGCTGCCAAGGCGGAGCAGTGGGTGGCGCAGCACGGCGGCCGCATGGGCGCCACCCCGGCGGCTGCGGCGGCGGACCAGGAGATCGTCTTTGCCTGTGTCGGCAACGACGACGACCTGCGCAGCGTGGTGCTGGGCCCGGACGGCGCTCTTGCCGGCATGGCGGCCGGCGGTCGGTTCGTCGACCATACGACCGCCTCGGCCGACGTCGCCCGCGAGCTCTACGGCGTGGGCGAGGGCAGGGGGATCGCCTTTCTCGACGCCCCGGTCTCCGGAGGCCAGGCCGGCGCCGAGAACGGCCAGCTCACCGTCATGGTCGGGGGCGACGAGGCGCCCTTCGCCGCGGTGAAGCCGGTGATCGACTGCTACGCCAAGGCCTGCACGCTGATGGGCCCCGTCGGTTCCGGCCAGTTGACCAAGATGGTCAACCAGATCTGCATCGCCGGCCTGGTCCAGGGCCTGTCGGAAGCGGTGAATTTCGGCCAGAAAGCCGGGCTGGACATGGAGAAGGTGATCGGCGTCATCTCCAAGGGCGCGGCCCAGTCCTGGCAGATGGACAACCGCGCGGCGACCATGGCTCAGGGCAGGTTCGATTTCGGCTTTGCCGTCGACTGGATGCGCAAGGACCTGTCGATCTGCCTGGCCGAAGCGAACCGGAACAAGGCGCGGCTGCCGGTGACCGCCCTGGTCGACCAGTTCTACGCCCAGGTCCAGGCCCGCGGCGGCAGGCGCTGGGACACGTCGAGCCTGAT
>JBHJOG010000259.1:0-7402 GCA_050329975.1 Alphaproteobacteria bacterium
CTGTTCCTGCTGGTGACGATGCTGAACACCTACGGTCTCGGCGCCGGCCCGCGGCTGATCCTGACCGGCGCGATCATCATCCTGGTCATCGTGGCGGCGAGCTACCGGAAGCAGCGGGAGGAGGATGCGGCGCCAGGCATGTGGCCCAGGGGTTATTCCTCTGCAGTATCCAGAAAAAGGCCGACGAGATCAGTGTTGATGTAATAGTTGTTCCGCCCGGTCGGCCGTTTGCGGACAAACTGATGCGCCGCGAGCGTGTCGAGGTATTTCGCTGCAGTCTGGCGGGTCACCCCCAGTTCGTTTACGACGAACTCGATACGAGTGTAGGGGTGGCGGAACAGGTTGTTGAGAAGATCCTGTGAATAGAGCTTGGGAAGCTCCGCGCGCATGCGATGCTTCATCAGACCCATCTGTTCTCGAACGCCCTCGACCAGGCTCAACGTGGTCCGCGAGGTTTTCTCGACGCCCGACAACATGTAGAGCACCCAATCCTCCCAGACGCCGTGGTCTCGGACCGCTTGTAGCAACCGGTAATAGTCAGCTTTGGTATTCGTGATGTGGCGTGAAAGGTAGAGGACAGGAATCTCAAGCAGCCCGGTTCGGGTGAGGTAGAGGACGTTGAGGATCCGTCCGATGCGGCCATTGCCGTCCGGGAACGGGTGGATGCTTTCGAACTGATGATGGATCAGGGCCATCTTGATCAACGGATCGAGAGCGCAACCGGCGTCCTCGTTGATGAAGCGTTCGAGGGCTGCCATCGCGGTCACGATCTCACCCGCGTCCTGGGGCGGCACATAGACGACCTCACCGGACCGGTCATGGACGAGCGCTGTACCGGGAACGGTACGGAAACCGTCGTTGCGTCGCAGGAGCAGCCGGAACATGTCGACTAGCGTGTTGTTGGCGAGGATGCCGCCCATCCGGCGCAGCCGGTCGTGCCCCAGCTTCAGGGCGTCGCGGTAGCGCGCCACTTCCTTCGCGGCGGGGGAGGCGGGCCCCTGCGGGAAGAGATCCGCCTGAAACATCTCGTCCTGGGTCGTGACGATGTTTTCGATCTCAGAGCTCGCGCGGGCCTCCTGCAGTGCGAGCGTATCGATGAGAATTCCCTGGTTGGGGATCGTCGCCGCGCGCCCTTTCAGCTCGGCGAGCGCCCGGTTTGCCGCGGCTAGCGCCTTGAGCACGGGCACGGTTTCCAGCTCAGCAGGAGGTGGGAGTGCCGGGAGGGAGTACGTCTGCTTTAACATGTTGAGGATAATATGTTATGAAAATCGCGTTTCGATAACATATCGGGCTGGACGTGTACACATTGTCTTGGGGCCGACAACGCGCAGGGGCGCTTCTCAAGGCCATCGTGTCTTCCCCCGAACCCGGGGACAGGGGCCGGAGATCGCCAGGAGGAGCCGGGCGATGACGCGTAGGGGCGGCTCAGAACCCGCCGTCGCGTCCCGGAATCCAGCTCGTGCCCGCGATCGGTACCCGCGCCATCGCCGCCGCCTCGATGGTGAGCGCGGCGAGGTCGCTCGGGTCGAGATTGCAGACGTGGCTCTTGCCGTTGGCGCGCGCCAGCGTCTGCGCCTCGAGGGTCAGCACCGTCAGGTAGTTGGCCAGCCGCTTGCCGCCGGCGATCGGGTCCAGCCGCTTCGCAAGCTCGGGGTCCTGGGTCGAGATGCCGGCCGGGTCGCGGCCCTCGTGCCAGTCGTCGTAGAAGCCCGGCGCGGTGCCGAGCTTCGCGTACTCGTCGGCCAGCTCCGGCGCGTTGTCGCCGAGCGCGATCAGCGCGGCGACGCCGATCGAGACCGCGTCGGCGCCCATCGCCAGCGCCTTGGCCACGTCGGCGCCGGAGCGGATGCCGCCGGAGACGATCAGCTGCACCTTGCGGTGCATGTCGAGTTCCTGCAGCGCGTCCACAGCCTGCGGGATCGCGGCCAGCAGCGGGATGCCGACATGCTCGATGAACACGTCCTGGGTGGCGCCGGTGCCGCCCTGCATACCGTCCAGCACCACCACGTCGGCGCCGGCCTTTACCGCCAGGGCGGTGTCGTAATAGGGCCGCGCGGCGCCGATCTTGACGTAGATCGGCTTCTGCCAGTCGGTGATCTCGCGCAGCTCGCCGATCTTGATCGCCAGGTCGTCGGGCCCGGTCCAGTCCGGGTGGCGGCAGGCGGAGCGCTGGTCGATGCCCTTGGGCAAGGTGCGCATGGCGGCGATCCGGTCGGTGATCTTCTGGCCGAGCAGCATGCCGCCGCCGCCGGGCTTGGCGCCCTGGCCGACCACCACCTCGATCGCGTCGGCCCGGCGCAGATCGTCGGGGTTCATGCCGTAGCGCGAGGGCAGCAGCTGGTAGACCAGCAGGTTGGAATGCCCGCGCTCCTCCTCGGTCATGCCGCCGTCGCCAGTGGTGGTGCTGGTCCCCATCATGGTGGCGCCGCGGCCCAGCGCCTCCTTGGCGTTGGCCGACAGCGCGCCGAAGCTCATGCCGGCGATGGTGACCGGGATCTTGATCTCGATCGGCTTCCTGGCGAAGCGGTCCCCGAGCACGACGTTGGTGTCGCAGCGCTCGCGATAGCCCTCCAGCGGATAGCGCGACATCGAGGCGCCGAGGAACACCAGGTCGTCGAAGGTCGGCAGTTTCCGCTTCGCGCCGAAGCCGCGGATGTCGTAGAGCCCGGTCCGCGCCGCCCGCTGGATCTCGGCGATCGCGTTGCGGTCGAAGGTATAGGATTCCCGCATCCCGGGATGCCAGTCGGTCATCTTGTTCCTGTCCATCGTTGGGCCGCCTCCGCCCCCTCTCCCGTCATGCCCGGGCTTGTTCCGGGCGTCTCGTGCCGTCGCGCCCTTGCCCCGGGAGATGGCCGGGACAAGCCCGGCCATGACGGGGGTACGGGGGAACGGGGCAGGCGGGTCGCCTCACCCATAGGCGTGGAACTTGTCGGCGTGGAAATTGTAGAGCTGCCTGGCTGAGCCGTAGCAGCGGAAGTCTTCTGGCCTCAGTCCTTCGATGGCGGCCTTGGCCAGCAGGTCGGCGATGTCGGCGCGCTCGGTCTCGCCCATATCGCGTGCGACGCAGTCGGCGCCGAGCCCGGCGACCTTGCCGCGGACGTAGAGCCGCGCCTCGTACAGCGAATCTCCCAGCGCCTCGCCGGCGTCGCCGAGGACCAGCAGCCGGCCGGCCTGGCCCATGAAGGCGCTCATGTGGCCGACCGAGCCCTGCACCACGATGTCGATGCCCTTCATCGAGATGCCGCAGCGGGCGGCGGCGTCGCCCTCGATCACCAGCAGCCCGCCGTGCCCGGTGGCGCCGGCGTATTGCGAGGCGCTGCCCTTCACCCGCACCGTCCCCGACATCATGTTCTCGGCCAGCCCGGGTCCGGCGTTGCCGGTGATCACCACCTCCGCCTGCTTGTTCATGCCCGCACAGTAGTAGCCGACATGGCCGTCGACCGTGATCGTCACCGGCGCGTCCACACCGACCGCGATGTTGTGGCGGCCCTTGGGGTTCGCCACCCGCCAGGCAGTCAGGTTGTCGCCTTCGCGCAGCCCGTGCAGGCGCTGGTTCAGGTCGCGCAACGGCGTTGCGTCCAGATCAACGGTCTCCAAGTCGTTCCCCCCCTTCTCGTCGTCGCGAGCCGCTGCGCGCCTCGCAAGGACAGCGACCGTGTCTCAGGCGCTGCCCCAGGCGTAGATCGTGGCCGGCGCCGGCTCCCAGACCTTTGCGCTCTCCACCCCGGGCAGGTCGGCCAGCGAGCGATACTCGGACGCCATCGCCACCCAGTCGTCGGTCTCGGCGAGGACGGCCGGCTTGCACGCGATCGGGTCGCGCAGCACCGCGAAGCCGTCGCGGGTGCCGATCGCGAAGGTGTAGAAGCCGTCCAGGTCCCTCAGGGCGTGGCCGAGCGCGGTGCGCAGGTCGTCGCCCTCGGCCAGCCGGTAGGTCAGGTAGGCGGCGGCGACCTCGGTGTCGTTCTCGGTCTGGAAGGTCATGCCGGCGTGGCGCTTCAGCCAGTCGCGCAGCCGCGGATGGTTGGACAGCGAGCCGTTGTGGACCAGGCAGAGGTCGCGGCCGGTCGAAAAGGGGTGCGAGCCGGCGGTGGTCACCGCGCTTTCCGTCGCCATCCGGGTGTGCCCGATGACGTGGCTGCCGGTCATGCGCTCGATCCCGAAGCGGCCGATCACCTGTGCCGGCAGGCCGACTTCCTTGAAGATCTCGATCACCTGGCCGACGCTGGTGATCCTGACCTCGGGATGGTGGCGGGCGAGCCAGGCGCGCACCACAGCTTCTTCGCCGTCGACGGTAATCACCGCGTGGGTCGACAGATGCTCGACCGCGACCTCGGTGTCCAGGGCCTGCGCGAGCGTGGCGGCCAGTTCGGGCCAGTCGTAGCGCTCGTCGTCATGCTGCAGCGTGATCTTGATCGCCGTGCCGGGCGCGGGGTTGCGGTAGATCGCGACCCCGGCGCTGTCCGGCCCGCGCTCGGTCATCGCCGCCAGCATCGGTGCGAACAACGCGCCGATCTGCGGGCGCAAGCCGTCGTTTTTCAGGTAGAGCCCAACGATTCCGCACATGGTGTTCTCCAGTCCGCCAGCTTGGGCGATCGGTCCAGATCAACGTCCTCGATTTCAGTCGCGTTTCCAAGCGTCCTGCTGGCCGCGGGAGTCGAGAAAGGCGGCAAAGCGACCGGCATCGTAACCGGTCCTGAGCCAGTCGCGAAGCGGCGCGCCGCCGGCATTGGCCTCGTAGAAGGCGAAGAAGGCGCGGATCCAGCGCTGGTGTCGCTTCGGCCAGTGCAGGAACGGCCAGGCGTGGGTCTGCCTGCGGGCCGCCGGCAGAGCCGCCGCGCCGTGGCGGTCGAGCAGGTGGAGCCCGGCGACGAAGCCGGTGCGGTCGGCGCCGCCGGAGCACTTCACCAGCGCCGGCCGCGGCGCGGCATCGAGCGCCTCCAGTACGGCCAGCAGACTCGCCCGCTCGGGCAGCCGCTTCGAGCTGAGCGGCACGTCGGCATAGCCGATGCCGAGCGCCGCCGCCGACCGGCGCTCGTTGTCGTACCAGGGCGAGCCGCTGTTGTCGCCGCGCAGATTGATAAGGGCGCGGATCCCATGGTGCCGCAGCAGGCGCACGGTGAATCGGCCGTAGCTCTGCGCCGACCGCGCCAGCCCGGGCTCGATCCAGTGCCAGTTGTGGAGGCGCGTCAGGACGGCCAGCGCCAGCCGGCCGGCTCCGGACCCTATGCGCTCTGGTTCCGCGATGTGCATGGCGTGACGCGATACGCGCATCGGCGGGCGCCGGCAAGGATGTGATCGGTGCGCTCGACGCTGACCTCGGGGCCGAGCGCGGCACGGAATACCGCAAGTTCGGAGCGGCAGAGCCCGGCGCAGGCCCGCGCGGCGGCGCAGATCGGGCAGTGGTTCTCGACCAGGAGCCAGCCGTCGCCGTCCGCCTCGGCATGCGCCATGTAGCCCTCTGCCGTGCGCCGGGCGGCCAGCGCCGCCACCCGGCCGGCGAGATCGGGGGCGTCGGCGAGCGCGGCCCGGTAAGAGGCGATCTGCTTGCCGGCGCGCAGCGCAACGATCCGCTCCAGCCCGTCCTCGCCGAAGGCGGCGCGCATGGTGCCGATCAGGTCGGTCGCCAGGTCGGCATGGCCGTCGGGGAAGAAGGCAGCGGCTGCGTCGGTCAGCCGCCACAGCATTGCCGGCCGGCCGACCGGCCGCGGCTCGCTCTCGGCGGTGATCAGGCCCTGGTCGCGGAGCGCGTAGAGATGCAGCCGGATCGCCATCGGGCTCAGCGCCAGCGCCTCGGCGAGCCGTCCCGCCGAATGCGGCCCCTCCTGCTTGAGGCGGTCGAGAATCGCCCGCCGGGTCTTGCGTTCTCCATCCATGCCGACTTGCTAAAGTTTTCACTTGCGGAATGCAAGACCTCAGGTCTAGTCTTCAGAAAGTATAACCTTTCTAAATGGAGGATCGCCCGATGCTGCGAACCGTGGAACCGGGCTTTGCGACCCTCTGCTCGGCGACGGAGCTGCGCGACGCCGGTCGAAAGGTCGTGCGCGCAGGCTCGAAGCAGATCGCGCTGTTCTGGCACGACGGCCGGGTATTTGCCTGCAACAACCGCTGCCCGCACGAGGGCTACCCGCTGGTCGAGGGCAGCCTCGGCGAGCGCAACGGCGCGTCGTGCGCACTGACCTGCAACTGGCACAGCTGGGCCTTCGACCTTGCCGACGGCGCCAACCTGACCGGCGGCGACGACCTGCGCACCTATCCGGTGCGGATCGAGGGCGACGCCGTGCTGGTCGACGTCAGCGATCCGCCGGCCGCCGCGCGGCAAGCGAAGGCGCTGGGCGCGTTGCGGGGCGCGCTCGAGCGGTTGGACCACGGGCGCATCGCGCGCGAACTGGCGCGATACCAGGCAGCCAGCGGCGATCCGCTGGAGGCGGTGCGTGCGGCGATCGGCTGGACCCATGACCGCTTCGAGTTCGGTACCACCCATGCCCATGCGGCGATGCCGGATTGGCTCCTCCTCGGCGCCGGCCATGCGGCGACGGCAGCCGAACGGCTAGTGGCGCCGACCGAGACGCTGTACGCACTGGGCTGGGATTCGCTCCGCGAGCCGCGCTTCCCCTTCGCCGACGGCAGCCTGTCCTTCGACGCCGACGCCCTGTCGGCCGCGATCGAGGCCCAGGACGAACAGAAGGCGGTCCGGCTCGCCCGCGGCGGGCTGGCCGACGGCGGCTGGCCGCTGGTCGAGACCGCGTTGGCCCGGGCGGCACTTGCCCACTATGCCGATTTCGGCCATGCCGCGATCTACACCTACAAGACCCGGCAGCTGATCGCTCTGCTCGGCGACGCCGTGGCCGAGCCGCTCACCCTGCTGCTGGTCCGCTCGCTGATCAACGCCTGGCGCGAAGACCTGATCCCCGAGTTCCGCCACTATGCAACAGCACTTGCCGAATGGCGCTCCGACGGGCCGGAGCGGCCGCGCGGCGAGGACCTGTTCGGTTTCGGCGTGAAGCAGGCACTGGAGCTGGCCGCCCGGTCGGGCGGCGACATCCCGGCGCTCTATGCCGCGCTGCTGCACGCCAACGCGCTCAACTTCCTGCATTTCGACGTCAGGCGGCAGGAGGCGACCCGGCAGCCGGTGTCGCACAACGTCGGCTGGCTCAGCTTCACCCACGGCATCACCTTCGCCAACGCGGTGCGTGCGCTGTGCACGGTGCAGCGGGCGCTGTGGCCGCAGGGCCTGCTGCAGATGGCCTGCTTCGCCGGCCGGCATGTCCGCTTCGTCGACATCGAGCACGATTTCGCCGAGTGGCAGGTCGCGGACGGCGCCGCCTTCCTGGCGGCGACCTTCCAGCGGTTGTTCGATCACGCCCAGCCGGAACCGATCGTTTCGGCACACCTGGTCAAGCTG
>JBHJOG010000260.1:0-10761 GCA_050329975.1 Alphaproteobacteria bacterium
CGGGATCGGGCATGGCTTGTCCTCCGGTCCGATGGGTAGCGGAACACGCCGACGCTTCGCACGTTCCAGGACTGCCCCGCGATCCGGCCACCGCGTGACTAAAGACAACCGACACCGGAGGCCCTAAGAATGAGTATCCGTTCTTGCTCTGCATGGGGTGGGTTGATGCGTAGCGACTGGCTGCTTGCGACTGCGTTCCTTGCCCTGACATCGGGGCCCGTCGCCGCACTCGAGGACCCTCCAACGACCGACTGCGACCGGCTGGCGGCGGAGCCGGGCATGGTCGCCGGCGTCCCGGGCTTCGCCCTGGACGCGATCGAGGCCGGTCCGGCGATGACGGCCTGCGAGCAGGCGGTGCGCGACCACCCCGGCGTCCTGCGTTTCGTCCACCAATATGCGCGTGCCTTGCAGCGGGGCGGCAACGCCGATGCTGCCGCCAGGCTCTACGAATGGGCCGCCGGCGACGGGCTCGCCGCCGCCCAATACGCGCTGGGCCGGATGCTGCAGGCGGGTGACGGGGTCCCCGCCGACCCGGCAGCCGCGGCGCGCTGGCTGGAGGCGGCGGCTGCCCAGGGTCATGCGGAGGCCGCGGGCGCACTCGCCATCCCAGCGCCTTTGCCATCGGCAGCGCTGCCGGCCAGCGGCGCGACGGACACGGAGGCGCATGCGCTCGCCGACAGCCTGGAGGGCATCGCCGAGGTGCTGGACAGCCTGCGGCGGGATGCACCGCGCGACCGCTTCGATCCGCTGGCCGTGCTGCAGCCGGCCGGCGTCTCGATCGAGGCGCTCACCGCCTGGGTCGAGCGCGAGATCGCGCTGGTCCCCTACCGGGGCAGCCTGCGCGGGGCCCGCGGCACGCTGATGGACCGCTACGCCAACAGCCTCGACCGCGCGCTGCTGCTCGCCGAGCTGCTGACACATGTCGGCTATGACGCCCGGCTTGCCCGGGCCACGCTCGAGCCAGCCGTCGCCGAGGCGCTGCTCGACGGCTTCGCCCCGCCGCCAGGAGACGAACAGCCGGTGATGGACCGCGGCGTGCTGGCTGCCAGCCTTGCCGCTGCGGCCGGCGTCTATGCCGACGATATCCAGGCAGAGATCGAAGAGAGCACGCGCGCGCAGAGCGCGCGCGAAGCGGCGGTGCGGGACCGGTCTGCTGCACTGACCCAGGACCTGCTCAGAGCGGCCGGGGACCTCCCCAGGCAGGAGGGCGATACCCGCGCCGGCGCCATCGCGGCGCTGCAGGACCATTGGTGGGTGCAGGTCCGCGACGGCGAGACCTGGATCGACGTCGATCCGTCGCGCGCCGTGGTCGGGGCGCTGACCACCGGCGAAACGCTGCTGCCGGCGGATCTGCCCGGGTCGCTGCGCCACAATGTCAACCTGCGGGTGATCGTCGAGTTCTGGGAGGACGGCCAACTGCGCGAGGAGACGCTGCTGAGCCAGGGGCTGGCGCCGGCGGACGTGATCGATCGTCCGCTCGTCATCCGCCACCTTCCGCTGAGCGCCCCGCCGCCCCGCGACGTACTGGAGGCCGCGACCGGCGACCCGGTCGCGGCGGCGCTCGACGCCGCCGCCGACGCGTGGGTCTGGCAGCCGGTGTTGCGGATCGGCGACGAGGCGGTGATCGACCAGCTCTTCACGATGCGTGGCGAAGTCCTGCTGGTCGGGCCGGAGGCTCTGCAAAGCCTGGGCATCGACAGCGGACTGTTCGGTGACTTTGCGATCCAGATCGGCAGCGTGTTCGACGACGGACCCGCGCCTGAGCCGGCGACCGCTCCCGACGAAGCGACAGCGCCCGTCCGGGTGACGGCCGAGTGGCTGGAGATCACCATCGAGGTGCCGGGCGAGCCGGCGGTCACCCACCGGCGCACGGTGTTCGACCTGCTCTCGCCGTCAGCGCGGTCCGCGGAACCTGTGCCGGCGCCGACCATCGGACCGGCTGAGCGGCTGCAGCGGGCTCTCGGCCTGATCCGCGAAGTCGACATCCTGGTCACCGGCGCCGCACCCGCCGAGAGCTACCTGCGCCAGGTGCTGGCGCGCGACGGCGCCGACCTGATGCGCACGGTCGCGCCGCTGCTTCGGTCGGAAGCGCATTGGGCCGACACCGTCCTGGGGGACATGCCGCGCGTCCCACTGCCGCTCTATCGCTATGCCATGCTGCGGTTTGGCGATGGGTCTGCCGGCAGATCCGCGCAGCCCTATCTCGACCGACCCAACGTCGCCCTCGCCTGGAGCGGAGCGGCGGGTACCGAAGCCGCCGACCTGCGCGCGACCCTGCTGTTCGACATCGTTGCCAACGAGGTGGCGATACCCGTCGGGTCCGATGCGTTCGCCGCTCGGCTCGCCCAGGGCGTGCGGGAGACGGTGGTCGAGGACGAGATCGCCGGGCCCGGCGCAACTGGAAACACCGCGGCATTGTACGAAGCCGACCGGCTGGCCGGCCGTGCCTGGGTGCCGCTCGATCCCGCCGATCCAGCGGCGCTCGACCGGCTCGGCCTGCCGGACGACGCTCGCGCCGCCATCGCCCGCGACCTGGCGTCGGGCGCACTGGTGATTGCCCCGCCCTCGCCGGTCGCCACCGCTGACGGGCCTCAGGTGGCGTGGTGGCGGGTCGACCAGCGCACCGGCACCACACTGGGCATGAACCCGGCCGGCGGCGCCGCGCTGACGGAAGAGGCCTACATCACGATCATGCAGGGGATCCAGGTCGGCGGCTGTTTCGTCATCCTCGGCCAGGCCATCGCCGGCGGACTTGGCGGGCTCGCCGCCGGCGCCGCGATCTGCATGGCCGGCGGCATCACCGGCGGTGTCGCCGGCGGCGTCGGCAGCGGGGTGTTCTCCTCCGGCACCGCGCTGATCGGCGGCGTTATCGCGTTCCTGACGACCTGAGCGGCATCCGTCGGGCGCGCACCAGGGTGGTGGCGGGCGCCCACAGAAAGGCGGCGACAGGCCTCAGCGGTCAAACTAGACTGGCGCATCAGTTCCAGCTCTGGGTGGAGTGATCTGATGCGCTGCAGGCGGTGTATTGCGGGTGCATGGGTGGCCGTCCTCTTGCTGTCGACCGACAGTCCCGCCTTCGCTTCCGATCCGCCACCGACCGACTGCGACCGGCTGGCGGCGGAGCCGGGCATGGTCGCCGGCGTGCCCGGCGTTACCCTGGAAGCGATCGAGCCGGGCCGGGCGATGGCGGCCTGCGAGCAGGCGGTGCGCGACCATCCCGGCGTCCCGCGCTTCGTCCACCAGTATGCGCGGGCCTTGCAGCGGAGCGGCAACGCCGATGCGGCCGCCACCCTCTACGAATGGGCCGCCGGCGACGGCCTCGCCGCCTCCCAATATGCGCTGGGCCGGATGCTGCAGGCGGGAGACGGTGTACCGGCCGACCCGGCGGCCGCGGCGCGCTGGCTGGAGGCGGCGGCCGCCCAAGGTCATGCGGCGGCCGCGGACGCGCTGGCCAGCCCGACGCCGCCGGCAGCGCCGCCAGCCGGCAGCGCATCGGAAACGGAAGCATATGCGCTTGCCGACAGCGTGGAGGGCATTGCCGCGGTGCTGGATGCCATATGGCGCGACGCGCCCCGCACCCGCTTCGATCCGCTTGCGGTGCTGCAGCCGGCCGGCGTCTCGATCGAGGCGCTCACCGCCTGGGTCGAGCGCGAGGTGGCGCTGGTCCCCTACCGGGGCAGCCTGCGCGGCGCCCGCGGCACCCTGATGGATCGCTACGGCAACAGCCTCGACAGGTCGCTGCTGCTCGCCGAACTGCTGGTCCAGGCCGGCTACGATGCCCGGTTGGCCCGGGGCACGCTGGACCAGGCCACGGCGGTCGCATTGCTCGATGCCTTCGCCCCGCCGCCTGGCGACGAGCCGCCGGCTGGCGACCGCAACGTGCTCGCCTCTCGGGTGGCTGCCGCGGCTGGCCCCTATGCCGATGCGTGGACGGCAGAGCTGTCGCGCGCCGACCAGGCGGAACAGACGCTGGAGGCCGAGGTGCGGCAGCGGTCCGCGGCGCTGTCCCAGGACCTGCTGTCGGTCCTGGCCGACCTGCCTCGCCAGCCCGGCGAGGGGGAGGCCCTTGCCATGGCCGACCACTGGTGGGTGCAGGTGCGCGATGGCGACGACTGGGTGGATGCCGACCCTTCCGCGGCCATCGTCGGATCGCCGATGGCGCAGGAGGCAATGGCGCCGGCCGACCTGCCGGACGAACTGCGCCACCGCGTGGAGCTGAGGCTGGTGGTGGAGTTCTGGGAGGACGGGTTGCTGCGGCAGGAAACGCTGCTGACGCACGACCTGGTGCCGGCGGCGCTGATCGATCGTCCCGTCATGCTGCGCCATGTGCCGCTGAGCGGGCCGCGGGCCCAGGCGCTGATGGACCGCGAGGGCGAGGACGTGGTCGCCGCGACCCTCGACGCCGCGGCCGCTGCCTGGGTTTGGCAGCCGGTGCTGGTCGTGGGCGACGAGGCCGCGGTCGACCATCTGTTCACCACCGGCGGCGAGGTACTGCCGTCGGGGCCGGAATCGCTGCGGGAGCTGGGCGTCGACGACAGCCTGTTCGGCGACCTTGCGGGCCAGATCGGCAGCGTGTTCGACGACGTTCCGGCGCCGCTGCCGCCGACCGCGCCCGACGAGGCGACGGCCCCGGTGCGGGTGACGGCGGAGTGGCTGGAGTTCGAGATCCACGTGCCCGGCGAGGCGCCGACGGTCCATCGCCGGACCGTCTTCGACCTGCTGGGGCCGGAGGCGCGGTCGACGGTCCCCGTCCCGGCGCCGACGGTCGGCGCGGCCGAGCAGCTGCAGCGTGCGCTCGGCCTGCTTCGCGAGGTCGACATCCTCGTCACCGGCGCCGCCCCTGCCGAGAGCTTCGTCCAAGCGACGATGGCGCGCGACGGGGCGGACCTGATGCGCATCCTCGCGCCATTGCTGCGCCTCGAGGACGCCGATCCTCTCGCGCCGGCGGAGAACGTGCCGCGCATCCAGCTGCCGCTCTACCGCCACGCGCTGCTCCGGCAGGACAACAGCGAGCCGGGCCGTCGCCCCTATCTCGACCGGCCGAACGTCGCGCTGACCTGGACAGGCTTTGCGGGCACCGGCCCGGCCGACCTGCGCGCGACGCGCCTGTTCGACATCGTCGCCAATGGGGTGTCGGCGCCGACGCCAGAGGACCCGTTTTCCGCCAGGCTCGCCCAAGGCGTGCGCGACACGGTGGCCGAGGATGCGCTGGCCGGGCCCGGCCCGACCGGCAACACCGCCGCCCTCTACGAGGCCGACCGGGCGGCCGGCCGCGACTGGGTGCGGCTCTCCCCCGGCGGCACCGACGCCCTGGTGGCGCTGGACCTGCCGGCCGAAGCCAAGAGCGCGATCGCGGAAGAGCTGGCGGGGGGTGCCCTGGTGCTGGTGCCGCCGTCGCCGGTCGCCACCGCGGCGGGACCCCAGGTGGCGTGGTGGCGGGTCGACCCGGTCACCGGCGCCACGCTGGGCATGTCTCCTGCCGGGGGCGCCGCGATGACCGAACGGGCGATGCTGCTCGCCCAGGGCGTCGAGGTCGGCGGCTGCTTCGTCCTGCTCGGCATGGCGATCAGCGGCGGCTATGGCGGGGTCGCGGTCGGAGCAGCGCTCTGCATCGCCGGCGGCGTCACCGCCGGCGTAGCCATCGTAGACGGCGCCGGCCTTCCGGCCATGATCGGCGCAGCGACCGCCCTGGGCGGCGTCGTGGCTGCCGCCGTGTCCGCCTATTGAGCAGCGCCTCCGCCATCGCGCTCGCGAAAGCCGGCCGGACCGGCAGTCGGGCCCTGGTCGGCGTCGCCTGCCTGCTGACCTGCCTCTGCCTCGCGTCACGGCCCGCGGCGGCCCAGTGCGCGCCAGAACAGGGACCCAACGACAGCATGGCGGAGGCGCAGGCGATCGCGGACGCCTTCTGCGTGACCGGATCGGTCCTGGACGGCGACCAGGACACCTTCCTCTGGCAGGTCGAGCGGACATCGCAGTGGAGCCTCGCCCTGCAGGGAATGCCGGGACAGGATGCCCGGCTGCAGCTGTTCGAGCTCTACTTCGCCGAGGATGGGACCACGGCGACCCAGGCCAAGACGCTGGTCAATCTCGACGGCGCCTCCGGGGTGACCACGCCGGCGGCGGCCCTGTTGCCCGGGCGGTACAGCCTGCTGGTGTCGAGCGACAGCGGGTCGCTGATCTACCGCCTGTCGTCCGTTGAAACGGCCGCGCCGGTGGCGGCCGCGGGTCCGGTTGCCGAGCAGTCCGGCGCCTTCGCCCTGGTCGCTGCCGGCGCGAACGAGATCGTCGTGCCCTGGTCGCTCGACACGCAGGCCGCGACCGCACGCTGGACCCTGTCCGTCACCGCGCCGCTGGGGGCAGGCATCGTGCTGCAGCTCCGTGACGAGGCAGGGATCATCCTCGCCAGCGCGTCGGCGGCCGATCCTGCCGGCACCGTTCTGATGGCGGACCTCGGGCTGGCGCCGGGAGCCTATCACGCCATGATCTTCGGGGCCCCGCCGGACGCCGCCATCGCTGTCGGCGCGCGCGCGGAAGGGTCGCGCCACCCGGCGACCGAGGAAGAGCCGAACGACGATCCCGACGCCGCCTTTCCGATTTCGGCCGGCGTGGCGGTCGGCGGACGCCTGATCGGGGGCGAGGACACCGACTGCTTCGCGCTCGAGGTCGATCCGGACTCAGCCGGCGATCGCTTCGACGCGGTGGTCCGGGCGCCGGGTGCCGCAGCACTGACCCTGGCCCTGCTCGCCGAGGATCAATCGGTGCTGCAGCAGCGCAGCGGCGCCGGCGCCGCGCGAATGGCAGACGTGACGCTCGACGCGGGCAGGCATGTGTTCTGCGTCAGCGGCGCATTGCCGGAGACCGAGCGGTACAGCCTTGCGCTGGAGCGCCGCGGGCCTGGATTGTCGAGCGCCGAGCTCGAGCCCAACGACACCCCGGCGACCGCCAACCCGCTGCCTGCCGACGGCACCGTCTTCGGCCTGCTCACCGGCGACGACGTCGATTACTTCCGCCTGCCCGTGGACGGGGATCCCCAGCTATGGCTGATCCAGGCGGCCGGCGAAGGCCTGGACCGCGTCGCGCTCCATGACGCGGCGGGTCTGACCGTCGTGGAACTGCGGAGCCAGCCGGGGGACAGCGTGCTCCGTCTCCCCGACACGCCCCTGCTCTCGGGCATCTATGTCATCGAGGTGGCCGGCTCGGACGGCCGCTACCTGCTGCGGGCAGCGCCGATCGGTCCGGCGGGCGCCACGTCGGAACCCGGCGCCGTGCCGGAACTCGAGCCGAACGGCACGATCGACACCGCGATGGCGCTCGGCTGGGATCGACCGGTGGAAGGCACACTGGTCGACGGCGAGGACAATGACGTCTTCCGGCTTTCGCTTGCCGCCGTGACCCACGTCCGCCTGCAGATCGCGCTCCAGGACAGCATCACGCTGCAGGGTGCCCTCAGCTGGGGCTCCGGCGGCCTTGAGCTGGCGCGGTTCAACGCGTGGGCCGGCGACGCCGATACGACGGAACTGGTCTGGAGCGGGGTGCTGCAGCCGGGCGACCACTATGTGACGCTGGCGGCGTACGACGCGGCCGGCGCCAAATACCGGCTGCTGGCCGAGCGTCGCCCTTATTTCGACCCACCGGTGGACCGGGAGCCGAACGACGGCTGGTGGCTGGCCTCGCCGCTGCCCCCCGACGGCCGCCTGGTCGGCACGCTCACGTCCGGCGACACGGACTGGTACCGCCTGCCCGCCCTGACCGCGCCCGGCGAGATCGTCGTCCGCAGCCTGGACCCGGAGAGTGTCCTCGAATTCGCCTCCCTCCAGGTGGTGGAAGCCGTCGAGACCGGGAGCTGGCCGCTGCTTGACAGCGTGACCGCGGCCACCTTGAGCTTCGACGGCGAGGCCTGGCGCGCGCCGCTGCCCGCGGCGGCCGATCTCTTCCTGTCGATCCAGGCCGCCGAGGGACCGTACGACGCGTTGGTCGTGCTGGCGGACGAGCCCCCGGCGCCGCCGGTCGCCCCACCCGCAGTGACGGCCGCGCTCGCCTTTCCCGCGGACGCCCCGGCGGCGTTCTCCGGGCTGGCCCAGTCCCTGACCGGCTCCCTGCGGCTGGTCAACACCGGCGCTTCGCCGCTGGAGCTGTCGCTGGACGGCCATGTCGGCGATGCACGCTGGACGCTGGCGATACCGGACGGCCCGATCGCCCTGGCCGCCGGCGCTGAAGCGGTCGTGCCGGTGGCGATCGCCATCTCTGCCCAGGTCCCCGACGACGGCCCGGTTCCGGTCGAGATCGCCGTGCGCGACGCGTCGGGCGGCCAGGTGATCGCCGCCGCGACGCTCGCACCGGTCCGCGGTGCGAGCCCTGTTTCGCCGCGCCGCGACTGGCCGTTCCCTGACGCCCTGCTCGGCGGGATCAATGTGGCGTGGTCGGCTTTTGGCGCGGTGAGCCTGGACGGCGGCCCCCTGATCAATGATGGCTTCGTCACCGCAAACGGCACCGCGTCCTACGCCAACTACGAGTTGGCGAGCCTCCAGCCCACCCTCGAACTTGCCGGCGACCAGCCGGTCGATCTGCTCGGATTCGTGCTGCACCCCGGCAGTCTGGTGATCGAGGAGCGGCTGCGCGAGTTCTCGATCGAGCTGTCGGTCGACGGGATTACGTTCAGCGACGTGCTGTCCGGAACGCTGTCGCCGCTGCCGGTCGCCCAGGCCTTCGCCCTGCCCGCGCCGGTTCCGGCGCGCTTCGTCCGGCTGGTGCCCCTGAGCAGCCAGGGCAGCTGGAGCTATGTCGCGCTGGCGGAACTCCAGGCCATCGCGGCGCCCGACGCCCTGCCGGCCGAGCTGCTGGTCGGCGGCAGCCCCGACATCGCACGGCCGGAGCTTGGCGGCCGCGTCGTCTGGCGCACGCCAGAGCACGGGGCGGACCAGCAACCGGCTGAAGTCCTGAAGCCGGCCGAGCAGGTCCTCGGTTTCCTTCACGGTCGCGCCGCCCTGATCACTGCCATCCGCTGGGAGGACGATCCCGCGACGCCGCCCGAGGCACGCGCGGCAGGCGTCGAGATATCGGCGTCGCTCGACGGCCCGCAAGGGCCGTGGCAGCCGGTCGGCGCCTGGGCGCTGTCAGGCACGGGCGAGTCCGAAACCCTGACCTTTCCGGCGCCCGTCTGGGCCCGCTACCTGCACATCGCGGCCGTTCCGGCGCCGGGCCAGGCCAGCCTGGTGATGCCGCCGCATGTGCCGGTGGTGGAGGCGCCGGTCGACGGGCGCTACCGCTCGGTCCTCGGCATCTGGCACGAGGACGATCCGGCCGCCAGCTATGAGTGGTTGCACCCCGAGACGCCCAGCGCCGCCGCCGCCCAAGGCAGCGGAACCGGTTCCCGGCCGCTCGCCCTCGGCGAGATGGCGACCGGCGCCGTCCACGGGGTTGACAGCCGCGACCGCTATCTCGTTGCCGTCCCGCCGGGTCTCGACCGGCTCGGCATCACCATCGGTGAGCCGATCGGCGAGCGGGTCGGGGTGGCGCTGCTGGACACCGACGACCGCCCGGTCACGCTCGACCGCATGGAGGCAACAGCCGACGCGACCTATTACGAAGCCTCGGTCGCCGAGGGCACCGTCACCATCGAGGTCTTCCAGGCGCCCGCGTCGGTGGCGGTCTTGTGGGACACCAGCGGCAGCGTGCAGCAGATGCAGCCGGTGGTGCGCGCCGCGCTGGCGGATCTGATCCGCGGCCTGGACCCGGCAGCCGTCGCGGTCAACTTGTTCCCGTTCCGCGGCGAGCCTGGCCCTCTGCTCAGCGACTTCACGACCGATCGCCGGCTGCTGAGCCAGGCGCTCGACGCCTATGACTGGCAGGACAGCTCGAGCGATGCCGAACTGGTGCTGCTGACCGCAGCCAACGCGCTGTTCGAAAGGATTGGCGCACGTGCCATCGTGCTCTTCACCGACGGCGAGAACGACGTGAGCCCGCTCACCCTGGAGCTGTGGCGCCGCCTCGGCGTGGTTCGCCCGATGATCGCGAGCCTGTTGATGCCGTCGATTGTGAGCAGCGAGGACCGCTGGAGACCGCTGAGCCTGGTGCGCGACTGGTCGCTGGTCGGCGGCGGGTTCGACATGGCGGTGGCCTATGCGCCCGACCCCTATGCGTTCGCCTGGCGACGCCTCTTCGCAGCGCTGGACCGTCCCGCGGCCTACAGCCTGACGGTCGGCGAGCCCCAGGATCGCGCGCCCGCCGAACCGGCCTTCGGCTACCTGGTCCTCGAACGCGGCGACGAGCCGGCGCAACCGCTTGCCGCCCAGGGGAGCGTGCAGGTCCTGCTCGACGTGTCCGGCAGCATGCTGCAGCGGACTGCCGACGGTCGTCGCATCGCGGTCGCCCAGGCGACGCTGACCCGGCTTGTCGACAGCCTGCTGCCGCCGGGCACGCCCTTCGCGCTCAGGCTGTTCGGCCAGGGGCAGAGCGGCAGTTGCGATACCACCCTGGCGGTGCCGCCCGGGCCGCTCGACCCGATCCAGGCCGCCGCGGCCATCGCGTCGCTGGCACCGGTCGACGGCGCGCGGACCCCGATCGGCGAAGCGCTGCGCCTGGTGGCCGAGGACATGGCCGCCCTGCCCGCACCCCGGCTCGTCGTCATGGTCACGGACGGGGAGGAAACCTGCGATGGCGATCCGCGGGCGGAAATCGAACGGCTCCGCGCCGACGGGTTCGAGGTCCGGATCAACATCCTGGGCTTCGCCGTCGACGACGCGGCCCTCGCCGACGATTTCA
>JBHJOG010000261.1:0-6157 GCA_050329975.1 Alphaproteobacteria bacterium
TCGTCGCCGCCTTTGCCGCAGCTTTGTCGGCAGCCGTCGCGCTACCGGCTGCCGCCGAGTCGCCCGAATTCGACCGCTGCCTGGACCGGGCCACCGGCGAAACGGCGGCTGCCCAGTGCTACTACGCCGAGGGTCCGCGCCAGCAGGCACGGCTCCAGGCCGCTTACGAAACGCTACTCGCCAGTCAGTATTCGGAGGTCGACCGTCAGCGCCTGCGGGCGGCCCAGACCGCGTGGGTTGCCTATCGCGACGCGCACTGCGCCTGGGAATGGGCGCTGCCCTGGGGCGACATGCCCGACGACCTGATCCCGATCGCCTGCGCGATGCGCGAGAACGAGCGCCGCGCCGACGAACTGGTCCAGCTCATGGGCTTCTTCGGCGGCGGTATCGGCGACATCGGCGAACCGGCGGGCGATGCGGCGACCTCGGGCGCCGGCTTCATCATTCCCGACTCCAGCCAGCGGGCGCTGACGCGGGCGGATCTCGCCGGGCTTAGCCCGAGCCAGCTCAGGATCGCGCGCAACGAGATCTATGCGCGTCATGGCTACATCTTCCAGAACGCCGAGCTGCAGGCCTGGTTCTCAGCCCAGCCCTGGTATACCCCCATCAGCCGACAGGTGACGCTGAGCCGGATCGAGGAGCAGAACGTCGCGCTGCTTCGCGCGGTGGAGGAAGGGCGCTAGCCCTTTATTCGATCAGCCCGAGCGCGATGTAGAAGCCCAGGGCGTCGTAGTAGTCGCCCTGGTACGCGATCTGGCCGTCCTCGATCCGGAACAGGCTCAGGCCGTCGAGGGTGAACGACTTGCCGGTGGCTTCCGTCCCATCTGCCCAGGCGCCCGTATTGGTGCCTGAGAAGGCCCACTCGAAGGCGAGGCTACTGCCCTGGACCACCGGCTCTCCCTTCATCGCCCACACTGCGTCCGGCACAGCAGTGAGGAAGGCGTCGATGACGAACGCCTTCGCATTCGCACGCCCCTGCAGCGGCGTTCCGGCCGAGGCATCGTAGTAGGTCACGTCCTCCGCGAGGAACGCGGCAGCGGCCTCCGCATCATGGGCGTTCCAGGCCGCGAGATAGGCCTCGACCAGAGCCAGCGGGTCATCCTGGGCTCGGACTGCCGTGGTCGCGGCGAACAGGCCGACGGAAAGCGCGAGCGAACCCGCCACCAGTGCCCGACGATTGATTCTCGATACGGTCGTCATCGCGACGAAACTCCCCTTCAGCACGATCGGCATCGATCGTGCGCCGGCGACGATAGCGCTCCGGCGGCCACAGCGACAGGGGCAGCCTTCCGGCCCGCCCCTACCATTTCCGGCGCGGCAAGTGCATATAGCGGGGAGCAAGCCCAAGGAGCCCGCCATGTCCGCCGATACCGCCACCCGCCTCCGCATCCGCCCGGTGATGCGCCGTTTCACCGGCATGCCCGCCAGCGACGGCGCCGGCGTCAAGCTCACCCGGGTGATCGGCCGCCCCGGGCTGGAGGAACTCGACCCGTTCCTGCTCCTCGACGAGTTCGGCTCGGAGAAGGGCGCGGACTACATCGCCGGCTTCCCCGACCATCCGCACCGAGGCTTCGAGACCGTGACCTACATGCTCGCCGGTCGGATGCGCCACCAGGACAACAAGGGCAATGTCGGGCTGCTCGGGCCCGGCAGCGTGCAGTGGATGACAGCCGGCCGCGGCATCGTCCACTCCGAGATGCCGGAGCAGGAAGACGGGCTGATGGCCGGCTTCCAGCTCTGGGTCAACCTGCCGTCCCGGGACAAGATGACCACGCCGCGCTACCAGGACATTGCGCCCGAGGCGATTCCGGTGGTCGATGCCGGCAACGGGGCGCGGGTGACTGTGATCGCCGGTCGGGTCGGCGCGACCAAGGGGGCGGTCGACACCGGCGCCACCGAGCCGACCTACCTCGACGTCCACCTCGACGCCGGCGGCGTCTTCACCCACGCCGTGCCTGACGGGCACAACGCCTTCGTCTACGTCTACCAGGGCCAGGCCGAGGTCGGCGAGGCAGCGGCGGGGGCGAAGCCGGTGGCGCGCGGCCAGATCGCCGTGCTCGGCGACGGTGACGCGATCCGGGTCGCGGCTGCCGACGGTGCGTCCGCACGCCTGCTGCTGATCGCCGGCAAGCCGCTGGGCGAGCCGATCGCCCGGCGCGGCCCGTTCGTGATGAACACCGCCGCCGAGATCCGTCAGGCAATCGAGGATTACATGGCCGGCCGGTTCTGAGGCTCCCCGCCGGACCAGGCCGGCTTTGAAGGAGCCCAGGGTCCTCGTCCTCGGCGGCTACGGCGTGTTCGGGCGGCGGGCCTGCGATCTGCTGTTGCGCCGCAACGTCGTCGTTGTGGTCGCCGGACGGTCGCTCGAGAAGGCGGAGGCCCTGTGCGCAGACTTGCGCGCAGCCTTCCCGAATGCGCGGCTGGAGCCTGCCGCGGCAGACGTGGATGCAACAACGCTGCCGCATTGGCTGCGCGCATTGGAGGTGCAGGTCGTCATTCACGCGGCCGGCCCGTTCCAGGCACAGGACTACCGGGTGGCCGAGGCCTGCATCGCCGCGGGGTGTCACTATGTCGACCTCGCAGACGGAGCCGATTTCGTTGCCGGAATCGGTGCCCTCGACGCGGCGGCCCGGGCGGCCGGCGTCACGTTGGTGAGCGGGGCGAGCACAGTTCCGGCGCTCACCTCGGCAATCCTCGCCGACATGGCCCAGCGGCACGGCAGGCCGTTGCGCACCGTGGCGGTCTGGCTTTCGCCGGGCAACCGGACCCCGCGCGGCATCGCGGTGGTGCGCGCGATCCTCGGCTACGCCGGCCGGCCCATCGCCGGGTTCGAAGCCGGACGGCCGAGGCAACGTACCGGCTGGGGCGGTCTCCACCGCTTCGCGATCGGCGCCAGCCTGCCGGATGCCCTGGGTCGACGCTGGTTCAGCGATGTCGAGATGCCCGATGCGCTGCTCCTGCCGCGTCTGTTCCCAACCCTGCGCACGGCTCGGTTCCGGGCCGGCCTCGAACTGCCGTTGCTGCACCTCGGGCTGTGGGTGCTTGCCTTGCCGGTGCGGTGGGGCCTGGTGCGATCGCTGGAGCCGATCGCCCGACCCCTGTGGTGGATCGCGGAGCGGCTGATCGGCTTCGGCAGCGACCGCGGCGGCATGACGGTGCGCGCGACCCTGGGCGACCCGCCCGAGGCGATCGAGACCGAATGGACCATCGTTGCCGAGGCCGGCAGCGGCCCGACCATTCCAGCGGTGCCGGCGGTAGTCATGGCGCTGCGGTTGTTGCAGAGGATCGAGCCTCCCGGCGCGCGGCCATGCCTTGCGATGCTGCCGCTGCCGGACTTCGAAGCAGCCATCGCCCACCTGCCGATCACCATCACCGAGACCGCCGAGCCCCGCCGGCCCCTGTTCGAACGGGCCATCGACGGCCTCGTCCCGGGCGGATTCGCGGGCTTGCCACCTGTCGTTAGAACAATGCACCTGACGACCCGGAGGATGAGCGCGCGCGGCCGCTACCATGCGCAAAGGCCGGCCAGCCTCGGAGCCCGCCTGGCGGCCTGGGCGACCGGCTTTCCGCCGACTGCCGCCGACGCCCCGCTCACCGTCACCTTCGAAGCCCTCGATGACGGCAGCGAGGTGTGGACCCGCGACTTCGCCGGACATGTGATGCGATCCCGGCTGCGCATCGCCCGCTCACCCGGTCACGTCGAGGAGCAGTTCGGGCGCCTGACAGGCACGATCCGCGTAGAGACATCCGCCGGCGGACTGCGCATGGTTCCGGTCCGACTACGGCTTGGCCCATTGCCCCTTCCGCGCTGGCTGACGCCGCGCATCGATGCACGCGAATGGGTGGCCGAGGGACGCTTCCGGTTCAGCGTAGCGATTGCCATGCCGCTGCTCGGGCCATGCGTGCGCTATGAGGGCTGGCTCGCCGCGCCGACACCGGAGCCGGACCCGTAGCGCAGCCGCGGCATGGCTACAGGCCGCGCAGACTTTCGATGTAGGCGATCACGTTGTTGACCTCGGTCGTCGACAGCACGAATGAGTTCATCGGGAAATGCGCGTCCCGCAGGATGACCAGCAGCCGGGTTCGCGTGTACCAGCTCGAATTGTCGACGATCGCCTGGAAGGACGGCGCGTCGAGCCCATGCCTTCGGGTGGGCTCGGGAAAGCCCGCGACCTCGTGACAGGTCGCGCAGCGCTGCTCGACCACGCCTGCCGCCGCGTCCGGGTCGCCCTGGGCACGCGCCGGGACCACGCCGGCCCACCCGGCCAGCAGCACCGGAATCAGCAGACCAACCAGCCAGCCGCGCCTCCCCAGCGAGCGGGAGTGCGGGGTCGGGACGGCGCTGGCGCCGATGCGGATCGCGTCGTTCATGTGCTGTCTCCTGGGAAGAGACTGCCCTGCCCGGGCCCCGCCCGGCCAGCCGCCCAATGGGATGGCGGCCTCACACCATCGATGGAGATCCAGCCGGGGAGCGAAGCAGCAGATGGCCTACAGCATGCCCTTCTGCCTCAACTGCTGGCTCAGCAGTTCGAGCTCCACGTCGAGGTCGAGGATGTCGTCGCGCAGCAAGCGGTTGTGCTGGGCCTCGAACTCCCGCTCCATGCCCTCGAGCAGCTCGCTGTAGCGAGCCTCCAGAGCGGCGGCCTGCTCGCCGGTGTGGCCGTGGGTCTTCAGGTAGTTGGCGGTGACCTTGATCGCACCCTCCAGATAGACGTTCAGGAATTCGCGGGCGCGTTTCAGGTCGCGATTGTCCTCCTTGATCTGCTTTACGATCCTGTCGCCCCAGTCCTCGAGGCGGCCTAGCCGGTCGCGGAACTCACGGTTGGCCATGTTGATCTTCATCCGGCGCAGTTCGGACAGCGAGCGCCGGGCCTGGTCGAGGGCCTCGAACACCGCGTCTTCCGCTCGGCTCGGCAGCGAGATCACCGCGCCGAAGCGGTCGAGGCCGTAGGTCGCAACCACCCCGGCCGCCGCCCCGACGCCGAAGACGATCGCCATCCAGAAGTCGTGCCAGGCGAGAAGCCAGGCGGTCCCGAAGGTGGCAAGGCCGGCGAGCACGGCCGCCAGTCCGCGATAGGGGAACAGCGGCGCATGGCCGATCGGCTCGGTCAGCGCCTTTGCCTCCTTCGCCGTCACCTGCCGGATCAGCCAGCCGCTGACGGCAAAAACCGCATAGAATCCCAGCGAATACAGGACGTCCCTGACGTTGCCGCGGGCGAGCATCCAGATCGCATTGACCAGCAGAGGGAGGGGCAGCAGGTACAGCCACAGACCGGCCATCGCCCAGGAAACCTTGCGCGCTGCCCGACGGGCGCGGTAGCGCACTTCCGTGCCGAGGTCCGACATGGGCTCAGTCCGTCCGGCCGTCGGCGGAGGGGCCGGACAGCTGCCGACCGGCCTCCGGCGGCCCGAGGAACAGCGCCTGGCAGCTCGCCAACCCGATCGTCACCACCAGCAACAGTGTGCCGACCACCCGGCCCGGCCACGAAGCCCTCATTCTCATCCTCTCCAGAACTGGCGCGCCCGGGCACCGTGCCCCGGATCGTGCCGCCAAGACAAGCCCGTCTCGAGGCCGCACGAGGTTCCTGCCGCGCCGGCGAATCCCGGGGGCGTAGGGTCGGGACGCGGCGTACGTATTACCGACAAGCGCGTCGACCATCGCCGCGCGCCCACAACGAAACCCACGAGGAGAAGTCTCGATGAAATATTGGAAAGCCGGTCTCGCCGGTGCCCTGATCGTGCTGCCGCTCGCCGCCCTGGCCAGTGGTCCCAGGGGTGGCGACGGTGCCGGCGACGGGCCGGGCTGGGGCCGGCACAGCGGTCATCACGGCGGCTTCCCCGGCAGCCGGATGATCGAAATGCTCCAGCAGATGGATACCGACCGCAACGGGGTGATCAGCGCCGAGGAGTTCCGCATCGGCCACCAGGGCCGGCTGGACAGGGTCGATGCTGACGGCGACGGCCAGGTGACCCTCGAGGAGATGGAAGCCTTCGCCATCGAGCGGATGCGCGACCGGGTGGCCGAGCGCTTCGGCCGGCTCGACGCCGATGGCGACGGCGTCGTCACAGTCGAGGAGTTCGCCGCCCAGGCCGACGCACGCTTCGCGCGCATGGACCGGGACGGCGACGGCAACCTCACCATCCACGACCTTCCGAT
>JBHJOG010000262.1:0-9721 GCA_050329975.1 Alphaproteobacteria bacterium
CCCCTCCCCGCTCTCCAGCGCCTTGCACCCCGCCTCGGCCACGGCAGTGGCGACCAGGCCGTCCCAGGCGCTGGCGCCGGCGGGGGTGCCGGTGCGGATGGCGTCGCGCCAGCCGGCGATCTGCAGGCGGTAGGCGTCGCGGAAGCGCTGGCGCCAGTCCGGGGCGAAGGCGTAGGCGGGGGCGGTGCCGCCGGCCTGGCGTAGCTCCGACAGATGGGGCGGCAGCATGCTCAGCGTGCCGCCGGCGCAGACCAGCTCGGTGCGAATGTCGTAGCCGTAGCCGCAGTTGACGAACACCTCGATGTCGACCAGCTGGCCGCCGTCCATTTCCAGCACCAGCAGCAGCGGGTCCTCGAAGCCGGCGGCGCCGGACGCGGTCGGCCGGCTGCGGTGGACGTGGATGCGGGCGACCTCGGCGTCGAGCAGCCAGCGGCAGATGTCGAACTCGTGCACCGCGGCGTTGGTGATCGCCATCAGGCCCTTGAAGAACACCGGCGCCGACGCGTTGCGGTGGATGCAGTGCAGCAGCCGCGCTGCGCCCAGGCCGCCCTCGGCATGGCGCGCCTTCATGTCGAGATAGGCCGGGTCGAAGCGGCGCATGAAGCCGACCTGGACCAGCCGGCGGCCGGCGGCCCGTTCCGCCTCGACGATGCGCGCACATTCGGCGATCGTCGCCGCCAGCGGCTTTTCGCACAGCACCGGTTTGCCGGCGGCGATGCAGGCGAGCGTGAAGTCGGCATGGGTCTCGTCGGGCGAGGCGACCAGCACCGCGTCGACGTCCTTGGCCGCGATCACGGCGTGCGGGTCGGTTTCGATGCGCGCGCCGGGGGCGCGGGCGGCGGAGGCTTCGGCCCGGGCGCGGTCGGGGTCGCAGATCGCCGCCACATGCAGGCCGGCGCCCTGCTCGGCGATGGTGCGCGCATGGTCCGCGCCCATCACGCCGGCGCCGATCACTCCGATTCCCAGGCTCATCCGATCCTCCCTCCGCGCGGCGCGACGCCGCGATTCGCGGTCGCGATCATAGCCGTCCTTGAGCGCCGCGCCCGCCCGCTCAGGCCGTGTCGAGGCGGCCGGCACGGGCGTCGGCGAGGCAATGGCGGATGGCGTCGGCCAGCGTCTCGGCGCGAAACGGCTTGGCAATGACCGGCAGGTTCTCGCGCGTCACTTCCGCGGCGGCCTGGCTGTAGCCGCTGGCGAGCAGCACCGGCAGGCCGGGGAAATGCTGGCGAATCTTGCGCGCAAGCTCGAGCCCGCTGATGCCGCCGGGCATGAAGATGTCGGAGAGCACCAGGTCGAACCGGTTGCCGCCGATCAGGATCGCCAGCGCGGTGCGCGCGTCGGCCACCCGCTGCACCGTGTAGCCGATCATCTCGTTGCAGCGAGGCGCGCAGGTTGCTGACGCCGGTCGCCGACGGGTCGCCGGGATTGTCGGGAAACACCTCGAAGATACCGCGGCCGAGGATCTCGTCGCGCCGGGTCATGGTGGCGGCCAGATAGGCGTTCGACACCGCGGCGATCGTGAGATCCGGCCGCAGCACCAGGTAGAGGCCGGGCACCGTCTCGAACAAAGCGCGGAAATCCACGGCCGCGTCACGCGCGCTCAATGCGTCGCACCATTGTCCGCTGCCTGGTCACAGCCGTCTCCCGCCCCCGAATTCACAATAGCGAACGGTCCTTTGGAGTAAAGGCCGGCGATGGGACGTAACCGCGGCCCACCGGGCTAGCGGATGCAGCGCTGGGTGGCGACGTCGTAGATCCCGCCCTCGATCCTGCAGCGCTCCGGCTCGTCATCCAGCGCCTCGCAGGCGGCGGTGCCCGCTTCCGGGCCGTAGAGGCAGTTCGGGCCGGTCGCAGGTGCCGGGCCCGCACAGCCGCCGAGCAGCAGCAGCGCCGCGGCGGCCAGCATGACCTGCTGTATCTGGTTGTTCGACACCGTACCTCCGTCGCGTCCGCCGGCAGTCTGCACCGGGCGAGAAGCGTCCGGCAACCCGTTCAAGCAACCCGTCCAGCCACTTGCCAGCCGGCGGGCAACCGCCGACAGTCCGCGCAAAGCATCGGGAGGAATCGCATGACCGGCCACGACCGCCTCGTCCTCGTCACCGGCGCCACCGGCAAGGTGGGCCGCCACTTCATCGACCGCTTCCTCGCCGACCCGCAGGCCGGTCGGATCCGGGCGCTGTGCCACAGCCGGACGCTGCCTGAGAGCGCGCGGGTCGAGGTGGTGAAGGGCTCGATCGCCGACCGCGAGGTGGCGGCGCGGGCGATGGACGGCGCCAGCCATGTGGTGCACCTCGCCACCTGCAAGGAGATCCCCGAGGACGTGATGGACGTGACGGTCAAGGGGCTGTTCTGGCTGCTGGAGGCGGCCCGGGAGAGCCCGGCGCTGCGCCGCTTCGTGCTGATCGGCGGCGATGCGGGGATCGGGCATTTCGTCTATCCGCGCGCCGCCCCGGTCACCGAGGACGGTCCGTTCATGGCCTATCCCGGCTGCTATGCCCTCTCCAAGGTGCTGGAGGAGGTGATGCTGCAGCAGTTCGGCATCCAGTACGGGCTGGACGGCTGCTGCCTGCGCGCGCCGTGGATCATGGAGAAGGACGACCTGAAATACGCCCACAGCTTCGGCGAGGACGTGTTCGGCGGCCCGCGCTACTGCGAGTTCGTACCCGAAGCGCCGGCGCTGGCGGCCGAGGGCGCGGTGCCGGTGCTGCTCGATGCGGACGGGGTGCCGCTGAAGCGCAACTTCGTCCATGTCGACGACCTGGCCTCGGCGATCCTGATCGCCCTCGACCATCCGGCGGCCGCCCGCGAGACCTTCCACATCTGCATGAACGAGCCGCTGGACTATGGGGCGATGGGCGCGCACCTGGCGCAGACCCGCGGGCTGAGGACGGTGCCGGTGCCCTCGCTTTATCACAGCGTCTGGCTCGACAACGCCAAGGCGCGGCTGAAGCTCGGCTGGGCGCCGGCCTACGGCCTGGAGCGGCTGGTGGACGAGGCCTGGAGCTACCGGCGCGCCGCCGACGACCCGCGCAAGGTGTGGTATCCGGGGTAGGTGGATAGCCGCTCCGCCACCCCACACTCACGTCATGGCCGGGCTTGTCCCGGCCATCTCCCGAGGGACGGAGGCGCCGTCGGATGGAGATGCCCGGGTCAAGCCGGGCATGACGATCGGTTGGTTTCAATACCCCGCGTCGGGGACGCCGGCCTCGGCGGCGGCCATCTGCTGGCGCAGCGCGAGGTTGCGCACGGCGCGCTGCAGCTTGTCGAAGGCGCGGACCTCGATCTGGCGGACGCGCTCGCGGCTGATCCCGTACTCCCTCGACAGGTCCTCCAGCGTCACCGGCTCGTCGGTCAGCCGGCGCTGGACGATGATGTGGCGCTCGCGCTCGCTGAGGTTGGCGAGCGCGGCCTGCAGCATCTCGCGGCGCTGGTCGAGCTCCTGGCGCTGGGCGAGCTCGGTCTCCTGGTCGTCGGAATCGTCGACCAGCCAGTCCTGCCACTCACCCTCGGCATCGGCGCGCAGCGGCGCGTTCAGGCTGTGGTCGGGGGCGGCGAGGCGGCGGTTCATGTTCACCACCTCCTCCTCCGACACGTTCAGCTTCTCGGCGATCTTGGTCACCCGCTCGGGCGAGAGGTCGCCCTCCTCATAGGCCCGCATCTGGCCCTTGATCTTGCGCAGGTTGAAGAACAGCTTCTTCTGCGCCGCGGTGGTGCCCATCTTCACCAGCGACCAGCTGTGCAGGATGTATTCCTGGATCGCCGCCCGGATCCACCACATCGCATAGGTGGCGAGCCGGAAGCCGCGCTCTGGCTCGAACCGCTTCACCGCCTGCATCATGCCGACATTGCCCTCGGAGATCAGCTCGGCCACCGGCAGGCCGTAGCCGCGGTAGCCCATGGCGATCTTGGCGACCAGGCGCAGATGGCTGGTGACCAGCCGGTGGGCGGCTTCGGAGTCGCCGTCCTCGCGCCAGCGCTTGGCCAGCATGTACTCCTCGTCCGGCTCCAGCATCGGGAACTGGCGGATATCGTGCAGGTAGCGGCTGAGGTTGCCCTCCGCGGTCAGCACCGGCACACTGGCCTTCAGGGCCGAGAGATCCTGTTCGGTGGTGTCAGACATCGGCGCGTTCCCTTTCGGAGCCATGCTCAGGCTCGGCATTCCAGATCAGTCGCCCGGCCGTCCCGACCGGTTCACCCCCCGCTGCAGCGCGGCGCATCCCGATGGAAGGGACAGCGCGGGCCGTCGGATGTCGTTCCCGACTCATCCGCGCTCCAGCGCCGCAACCAGCGCCTGCATATCGGCGGGCGGCGGGCGGGCGAAGTCAAGCCGCGCGCCCGTCACCGGGTGGTCGAAGCCGAGTGTGCGCGCGTGCAGCGCCTGGCGGGCGAAGCCGTCGCCCGCCGCCCGCGCCGCCGCGCCGAGCCCGGCCTTGCGCCGGCGGTCGGCCCGGCCGTAGAGCGGGTCGCCGACCAGGGGGTGCCCGATCAGGCTCATATGCACCCGGATCTGGTGGGTGCGCCCGGTGGCGAGCCGGCAGGCGACCAGCGCCAGCGCCGGCAAGGCCTCGCCGCCGCCCAGCGGGCGCAGCACCCGGTAGTGGGTGGTCGCCGGCTTGCCGCCACGCTCGACCACCGCCATCTTCTGGCGGTTGTGCGGGCTGCGGCCTATCGCGCCGTCGATCCGGCCCTCTGCCGGCCGCGGCACGCCCCAGACCACCGCTTCGTATTCACGGGCCACGGTCCGCGCGGCGAACTGCAGCGCCAGCCCCTGGTGGGCGGCGTCGGTCTTTGCGGCGACCATCAGGCCGGAGGTGTCCTTGTCCAGCCGGTGCACGATCCCCGGCCGGCGCACGCCCCCGATTCCCGACAGCGAGCCGGCGCAATGGGCGAGCAGCGCGTTGACCAGCGTCCGGTCGCGGTTGCCCGCCGCCGGATGGACGACCATGCCGGCCGGCTTGTCGATGACGATCAGGTGCGCATCCTCGTAGACGACCTCCAGCGGCGCTGCCTGCGGCTCCGGCCGGTCGTCGACCGGCGGCGGCGGCAGGATCCGGTAGACCTCACCGGGGCGGACCCGGGAAGATACGTCATCGGCCACCGTGCCGGCAGTGACGGCGGTCACCCGGCCGGCGGCGACCAACGCCTGGATGCGGGTGCGCGAGAGCCCGCCGGCGGCGGCGGCGAGCGCCCGGTCCAGGCGCTCGCCGGCCTGGGCGGCCTCGATGGTCACCACGAGCTCCGGTTCGGGCTTCTCAATTGCCGGCGGTGTGCTATGCGTCATCCCGCAACCCCCGAACCGGACCCGCCATGCGCGCGATCAAGATCTCCGTCATCGTCATGGGCGTGGCCCTGGTCGCCGGGATGGTGGTGCTGGTGGCGACCCTGATCACCCGGGCCTCGCGGCTGGGCGAGGCGGAGGCGCCGCCGACCGAGTCCGTGCTGCAGCCGCTGGCGCTCGGCCCCGGCGACCGGATCGCCAGCGCGACGCTGGACGGGGTCCGCGCGCTGCTGGTCGTCGACCGCAGCGCCGGCCACCAGGACGTGCTGGTGGTCGACACCCGCACCGGGCTGGTCACCCTCACCCTCAGCGGCGCAGCCGCGCCGTAGCAAGCAGCGAACGGCGCGTGGCGCCGAAATCGAACCGGAGCAGCGGACATGAACTTTTGCAGCGACAACGTCACCCCGGCCGCGCGCGCGGTGCTGGAGGCGGTGGTGGAGGCCAACATGGGCCCCTCGATGCCCTATGGCAACGATCCGCTGACCGCCAGCGCGGCCGACGCGATCCGCGCCGCCTTCGACCTCGAGCCCGGCGCCGGCGCCGTGCACCTGCTCGGCACCGGCACCGCGGCCAACGGGCTGGCGCTGGCCCAGGTGACGCCGCCCTATGGCGCGGTGATCTGCCATGCCGGCTCCCACGTCAACACCTCCGAATGCGGCGGGCCCGAGTTGCACAGCGGCGGCGCCAAGCTGCTGGGCCTGCCCGGCCGCGGCGGCAAGCTGGTGCCCGAGGAGGTGACGGCGCTGATCGACCGCCACGCCGACGGCGACCCGCACCACAGCCCGCCGCGCGCCCTGTCGCTGACCAACGCCACCGAGACCGGGCAGGTCTACACGCCAGACGAGGTGCGGGCGCTGGCCGCGGCGGCGCATGCCGGCGGGCTGGCGGTGCACCTGGACGGCGCCCGCTTCGCCAACGCGGTGGCGAGCCTCGGCTGCGCACCCGCCGACATCAGCTGGCGGGCCGGGGTGGACATCATGTCCCTCGGCGGCACCAAGAACGGCTGCATCGCCGCCGAGGCGGTGGTGATCTTCGCGCCCGACCGCGCTCGCGACTTCGAGTTCCGGATCAAGCGCGCCGGCCATGTCTGGTCGAAGAGCCGGTTCATCGCCGCACAATATCTGGGCTACCTGCGGGACGGCAACTGGCTGGCCTATGCCGGCCATGCCAACGCGATGGCGGCCCGGCTGGCACAAGGCCTGGCGGGCGTCGCCGGCTGCCGGCTGCTGTTCCCGGTCGAGGCGAACCAGCTGTTCCTGACCCTGCCGGCGGCAGCGCGCGCCGGCCTGCGCGCCGCCGGCTACGACTTCTACGACATGCCGGCGAAGGGCGCCGACACCATCCGCCTGGTCACCGCCCACGACACCCGGGCCGAGGACGTCGACGGCTTCGTCGCCACCGCCCGCCGCGCGGCTGAGGACGCCACATCGGACGCCGCCTGAGCCGGACGAGGCGCGGTCGAGGCGCATCCGGCCTTGATCTTCCCGCCGCACGTCGCCATTATCTGCCCTCACACCACTGGTCCCCATCGTCTAGTGGCCTAGGACGCTGGCCTCTCACGCCGGAAACAGGGGTTCGACTCCCCTTGGGGACGCCACTCTCGCTCTCACCCGCCTTCTAGGGTTTGAGTCCGCGAGGATGGGGGTAGCAAGCGCTAGGAGGCCTTGAACGGTATAAGGGCGTCGAGCGTTGCCTACAACCTGAACTCAGATAGCAACGCGAGGGCCTCATCACCTACCACCGAAGAAAACAACTCAAGCACTTCTACCTTCGAGTTGCCGGCTGCCGTAACCGAGACGATTTCATCGAAAGAGATCCTCACAAAATGGTTTAGTCTCGGGTTAAGAAGAATCCCTACTTGCCACTCTGAGCTATCAGATTCGATCGCAGCCGCGTAGCTTAGCAGCCAATACATCAGGATCTGGCGATAATCTGCCGATCCAAAGTTGCGATTGGTGCATTTTATTTCGATAATATTGCTCCCTACAGAAAAATCTCCTTCTCCATTTGCTATCCACTGATAGCCAGGAATCGATGGCGACCTAATCAATCGACCTTCCGATGCCTTCGTCTCAATCTCCCACAGCATCTGAGCCATATTCTTGCCGACCCACTCGGCTACCAAAGTGTCCGCTTCGGAAAGAAACTCGGGAGTTCTGGCATCAAAGTATCGCTTCTGTCGCTGAACAGAGGCCGTTAGGCATGCACTCCAATCTGCGATTGCCGTACCCTCCAGCATCTGTTCACCTCTAGCATATGCCAATTCAAACAGCATCGCGTGATGGAGGTCACTGGCTTCGACTAGCTCAATGGGCAAGGCCTCTATTCCTTCAAAGCGATCTTCCCTGCTATTAAAATACGATACCGTCCCTGGCGTTAGCTGCGGAAATAAGGAATCCAGTATCCCCGGAATCTCCCGCGCTACCGTGCGTGGGTCCTTTCTGGGGAGTCTACTGTATGCCATCCTTGGCCCAATCCATAAACACAGATACGAAATCGCTCTTGTTCTTCTGTTCTATGCCAAGTTTCCATACATTTGGCAATGATTTGCGAACTTGTAGGCGAGAATATTTTCCATCATCGCCAAATTCCGCTGCAGCCAGCCACACCATTCTTTGGGCCTGGGGCCCAAGTGTACTCCAACGATTCCGAAGCCTGATAAAGTTGGGACGATCAAGCCATTGCCGCCAACAGTCAATGCAGGCACGCTTTATGCTTTCAGTGGATGTGTGCTCAAACAGATACAGAAGGTACTGCGCTCTTTTTCTGGTCTTACAGAATCTTATGGTCTTGAGGTAGTGTAGACAGCTGGCTTCTGGCAGCAGCAGATGGGCCGAATGCTCCGGCACATCATCAAGTAGTCTATCCAGGAGATCAAAAATTTCTTCATGATCTGCCTCAGACCGAACAGCCGCAATCCCACGCATGATGGTCGACCATGACGCTCTAAAGGCATGCAGATTCTTAGGATCCAGCAATGTCTCACAGAGTTGGATCGCAATAAGCGGCGACTGAAACCGCAACGTTCGACCTATTTGAGCCACCAGAAAGGTATCTGGATGACCCTTGTTCAACTCCATTTTGATTAATAGCTGTATATCTAGCTTCTGAACAGTCTTTTTGAGATCACGATAGTCTCCTACTTTGGAATCAGAGTATGGATCAAAGTGGAGGTCTATCTCTCGTAGCACTCTGCTCTCGTCATTGCCTTCTCCCTCCAACTGAGTGCTCACATAATCCGAGTAGTGCTTGGCGCTCAGAATCGTCGTTTTCGTTCGATTCAGAGACAGCCCATAATCAGCCAAGGAATGGGAAAGAACCGATAGGGCGCGATATGCATCCTCTTGAGATTTTGTCAGCAATGTAAAATCATCAACGTATCTGTGCCATATAACGCCAGCGTCGGTTAGCATTTGATCAATAGAAGTCATCAATAACTCTGCTAGCACTCGAGCGCACTGTCCCCCAACAGGAAGCCCAAATGATCGGCCGGAGGCAAACTTGCTCAGCAGTCTATCTATTTGCGTGGCAATCGTGGGGCTTTTGGGAAATAAATCAGCAATGCAATTTTGCAGTCTGTGATGATATATGTGCTCGTAAAAACTGGAAACATCAGTCTGAACCACCATGGCGCCGGGCTCTTGGAGAGCTCTATCCTTTAAGGTCGCCTCCCTGTAAGCTCGCCATGATCTTTCCCTGTCAAATAGTCCTTCCCCGTCAAAAACAAATCGATAGGAGTGAGCATTTTCATTTCGGATTGGTTCATGTTTCTCTGCAATGGCGACGCCAAGACCATTGAAGTAGACATTCCAAAATGGATGCAGTTTTGTTGTGATGCGGAATCCCGTGGAGCCAGTTGGCACAAGAAGCCTTTCGGAGAAAATCTGGAGGGCGTCAATTTCATCTCTGGCAGTTTTCTGATTTTCTCCCTCGAGCTAAACAAAATACTCGTATGCAATTTCTGCTAACTCCGACTTCTTGTCTTTAACAAATCGAATGTCAACATCGAACGGCAGAGTATCATTGTCACCGACTGTACCGATGTCGAGCGCGGCACGTTCAAAATGCTGGAGGGTAACGGCAGTCATGCAACAAGTTCCTCGCGATGGAATCTCAACTAGGCATCGTAGAAACTTCTATGCCTACCCGCAAGGGTGGGCAAACCTAATGGCACGCGTTATTCTCACGCCCAGGCAGTGTACGGGCGACAGTATCTGCATGTACGGGAGTGGTTCTCGATGCAGCGGGGGCGGCACCGAGGCGCGGTTGAATCATACCTCACAGCATGGGATTTCATTCATGGAAATGCGACGGAGGCGGGGCACGTGGAATCGGCGATAACGTCCAAGGGCCAGGCCACGATCCCCAAGCGGGTTCGGGACCGGCTCGGATTGAAGCCGGGCGATCGGGTCAGGTTCTTCTTCCACCCCGACGGGAGCGTGG
>JBHJOG010000263.1:0-17091 GCA_050329975.1 Alphaproteobacteria bacterium
CCGCCGCTTCCGCAGCCCGCCCGAGTTCGTGCAGCAGCGCGCCCTCCTCAAGGGCGAGCGCGAAGTGATCCGCTGGCGTGCGCGCGACGGTCGCGCCGCGTCTGATCCGGTCCATCGCCGCCTCGGGGCGATATGCCTGGTCGAGCTCGCGCGCGGCTGCGATGAATGCCGACACCGCCGACGGATCGTCGGCCCTTGCCAAATGTTCGGCGTGAAGCGAGCTGTCGCGCCCGTCGAACCAGCCTGCGGCCCGGCCGTGGAGCGTGCGCCGCTCGGCATGCAGGATCGAGGAGTAGAGACTGTCCCGGATCAGTGCGTGAGTGAACTGCAGCGTGTCCTTGTCGGGACGAATCAGCCGCGCGGCGACGAGCCTGTCCGCCTCATATCCCGGGCGCTGGAGCAGATGACGCAGCGCCGCAACCGAGAACTGATCGCCCAACACGGCGGCGCACTGCGCCGCCGCGCGGTCGATGGCCGGCAGCCGGTCCGCCTGGGCAAGTACGACGCTGCGGATCGAACCCGGGATCGCCGAGCCGACGCCATCCGATCGCGCGTGGCGGACCAGTTGCTCGAGAAATAGCGGGTTGCCCTCGGCCCGGCCCATGCACTCGTCGATCACCGGGTTTGCGTCCCCGAGCAGGCTTTCGGCCAGCGCGCGCGCATCCTGCTCGTGAAGCCGGCCCAGTTCGATGACCAGCAGCGAGAGCCCGCCGAGAAACATCTGCGCGGCTGCCAGCGGATCTTCCTCCAGCCTGGACGTCAAAACGAGAACGGTCGGCGACCGGGCCGGTGCCGTTCGCGCCAGCAGGTCGATGCCATGCAGTGTTGTCGCATCCGCCCAGTGAACATCCTCGATCCCGATCAGCACCGGTCGCGCCAGGGCGGAGGCGATTGTCAGCTCGGTGAGCGAGTCCGCCCGTCCTGTCGCCCTTGCCGCGTGCGGCATCGCATCGAGCAGGCCGCGTTCCGCCAGCGACAGAGGCAGCCCGAGCAGGTCCTTCAGCGGCAACGGCAGCGCACCGGCTTCCGCTTGCGCACCATGCAGCGCCAACCCCACGACACGCAGCGGATCCACCTCCAGCCCGGTGCCGAAATCGAACACAGAACAGCGGTGCGTGGCGAACCCCAGTCCGGCCGCCGCCTCGAACACCGCCTGCAGCAGGCGCGTCTTGCCGATCCCCGCCTCGCCGCGGATGTAGATCACGGCACCGCGACGGTCGGCGAGCGCGCTTTCGAGGGCGGTCCGGCATTGCGCCAGCTCGGCGCGCCGTCCAAACATCGGCCGGGTTCCGCGCCCGTGCTCGGGGGCCATGCCAACGACGCGCCAAGCCGCAACCGGCTCCGTCAGCCCCTTGATCGCATGGCTGCCCATCGGCTCGGCAAGCAGCTCATCCTCCAGTGCCTCGACCACGCCGGTCGAAACCACCGTCTCGCCGGATCTTGCCAGACCGGTTAGCCGGGCCGCGAGGTTCACCGTGTCGCCGGTGACGGTATACTCCCGGTGGCGACGGCTGCCGGTGAGGCTCGCGATGACCTCGCCGGTGGCAATTCCGGCATGTACCTCCAGCTGCTGGCCGCAACGCGCCGACACCTGAGCCATCGCCGCGTGGATTCGCAGGGCCGCCTGGACCGACCTGTGCACATCGTCCGCATGCGCAACCGGTGCGCCGAACACCGCCATGACGCTGTCGCCGATATGCTTGTCTATCGTGCCTCCCAGCTGTCCGATGATGCCGTCGACCTCCTCGAAATAGGCGGTCAGCACCGCGTGCAGTTGCTCCGCGTCCAGCCGCGCGCTGAGTTCGGTGAAACCGGCTATATCGGCAAACAGGACGGTGACCTGACGACGTGTCCCGCCATGCCCTTCGGTCGAGCCGGACTCAGGGTCGGTGTCGGTCTCAGACTCAGCCGGCATTCCGAGGGCGGCGGCAGCGGCCAGGATCTTCCGCCGATGGCCTACCGGCAGCACCCCGATCTCCTTGAGGTCGTCCATCGACAGCAGCGGCAGTGTCCCGGCGTCCACGCGATGGTCCGCGAACGCCTGCACATATGCTTCGAGGCCAAGCGCCGTCAGCCACTGACCGATGTCCATGGAGGGGCTACCGCGTAGTTGCGCCAACGCGCCAGATTATCCGGAATCCATGGATGCCGGTAGCCGATCTTCTCAGCGCGCCGGCCCTGCGCGCTCCGCCGAAGCCGCCCAGAGATTGACGCCCCCTTCGACGGCATGACGGTCGATCTCGGCCAGTTCCTCCGGCGTGAACTCGAGGTTGCCGAGCGCGCCCACGCAGTCTACCACCTGTTCGGGGCGGCTGGCGCCGATCAGCGCGCTGGTGATCCGCCCGCCGCGCAGAACCCAGGCAAGCGCCATCTGGGCCAGCGACTGGCCACGGCGGGCCGCGATCTCGTTCAGCGCGCGGGCGCGGGCGAGATTGTCCTCGGTCAGGAACGACTGGCGCAGCGACTTGCCCGCCGCGGCCCGGCTGTCGGGTGGAATGCCGTCCAGGTACTTGTTGGTGAGGATGCCCTGGGCCAGCGGCGTGAAGGCGATGGAGCCTATGCCCTCACCCTTCAGCACGTCGAGCAGCCCGTCCTCCTCGACCCAGCGGTTGATCATCGAGTAGCTCGGCTGGTGGATCACGCAAGGGGTGCCGAGCGAGCGCAGGATGGAGGCGGCTTCCTTGGTCCGCTGCGCGTTGTAGGAGGAGATGCCGGCATAGAGTGCCTTGCCCTGTCTGACGGCGCTGTCGAGGGCGCTCATCGTCTCTTCCAGCGGCGTCTCCGGGTCGTAGCGATGGGAATAGAAGATATCGACATAGTCGAGACCCATCCGCTGCAGGCTCTGGTCGAGGCTCGCCAGCAGGTATTTGCGGCTGCCCCACTCGCCGTAGGGACCGGGCCACATCAGGTAACCGGCCTTGGTCGAGATGACCAGTTCGTCCCGGTACGATGCGAACTCCGACTTCAGGATGACGCCGAAATTCTCCTCCGCCGAGCCGGGCGGCGGGCCGTAGTTGTTGGCGAGATCGAAATGCGTGATGCCATGATCGAAGGCGGTCCGGCAGATCGCGCGCGCATTATCCTGCCGCGCGTCCCGGCCGAAATTGTGCCACAGGCCGAGGGAAAGCGCCGGCAGCCTCAGCCCACTGCGGCCGCAACGGTTGTACTTCATGCGCTCGTACCGGTCGTCCGCGGCGGTGTAGGCCGTCGACATGGTCGCTGTTCCTCCTCGTTGCAGACGCGGGCACCGCGGCACAGCCGCTCGATGGCTGCCGGTCATGTGCCGACCACGATTGCAGGTGCTGTCCTTGCGCGTCGATCAGGGTAGTCTTGCCGAGGCAAGCGCCTCGAGCAAGGGGTTCGGGTTCACGGTCAGGAGTTGATGCCGACGATGATGAAGCCGGTGAATGTCATGGTCGAGGAGATCTACGTGCCGGTCAAGTTTCGCGACCAGCGCGACGCCGCCAAGGTGGAAGAGCTGGCGGAAAGCATCATCGAGGAGGGCCTGCGGGCGCCGATCAGCGTGCGCCGCGACAAGGACCGCTACGTCCTGGTCAGCGGCTACCACCGGCTGGAAGCGATGCGCCGGCTGGGCGAGCGCGAAATCCAGGCCTATCTGGTCGCCGCCCGCCAACATTGAGCACGCCGCCGTCGGCGTGAAGCCGCCCTCTCCGCCTCGCGTTGATGCCGTGGGAGCGGACCGCCCGGGGCGCTCACCCTTCGGTGAACGTCTCGTGATAGTCCTCGGGCGGCTTCACCCAGGTGTAGACCTCCCAGAGGTTGCCTTCGGGATCGGCCAGGTAGAAGGCGTATGCGTTCCACAGATAGGCCTTCGGCGGGCCGTAGGTTTCCACCCCGGCCTCGACCAGCTCGCGGTATCGATCGTCAACCCGCCCGGGGTCGGCGACCTCGACCGCGACCATCACCTTGTGGTCGGTGCCGGCCTCGCCAAGCGGGATGCCCACATGCTCGGCGATGTGGCTGGCCTCCCACAACGCGAGCGTGACGTTCTCGGCCTGGAAGTCGGCGAAGCCTTCCGCCTTCCGACGCAGGCGGAAACCCATCCGGTCCCGATAGAAGGCCACGAGCGTTTCCAGGTCGCGGCAGACCATGCAGACGTCGGAGATCTTTTCCTTGGTGCCTATCATCATTCCCTATCCCGGTAAGCCCCTGCCGCCCTGCCAGCGCATGAAGTATCGCTCCGCCAGCAGAACCAGCGCGAAGAACACAAGCGACAGCCCCGACGAGACGAACAGCGTCGCGTAGAGCAACGGCGACTGGTAGTTGAACGTGGCCTGGATGATCAGGGCCCCCAGGCCCTTGTTGGCGCCGATCCACTCGCCGACGATGGCGCCGATGACGCAGGTCGTTGCGGCAATGCGCAGCGCCGCGAACAGGAAAGGCAGCGACCGCGGCACCCTGAGCCGCCAGAACACCTCCAGCTTGTTGGCATTCAGCACATGCATCAGTTCGAGTTCGGCCTTGGTCACCGCTTCCAGGCCGCGGATCACGTTGACCAGCGTCGGGAAGAAGCAGATCACCGCCGCGATCACGATCTTCGGCCACAGGCCGAGCCCGAAGATCAGCACCAGCACCGGCGCCAGCGCCAGCACCGGGATGGTGTTGAAGAACACGGCGACCGGGAAGTACATCACTTCCATGGTCTTGCTGTGAACGAAGACGATCGCCAGCAGGATGGCGGCGGTATTGCCGAGCAGGAACCCGCTGGCGCTTTCGATCAGAGTCGGCCAGAAATTGTCCAGCAGCACCGACGACTTCTCGACCAGGCTCGCCAGCGCCCGCTCGGGCTTCGGCGCAACGAACTCCTGCACGTCGAAGATGACGATGATCAGATGCCAGACCATGATCACCGACAACCCGCCCACCCATGGCAGCACCCAGCGCAGCGCTTTGCCGTGAATGTCCATCACGCGCCCGCCTGTGCAAGCAGTCGTCGCAGCCGACGGGAGATCTCGAGAAATGCCGGGCTGTCGCGATCGATCGCACTGCCGGCCTTGAGCGGCCGCAGGTCGACGCGTTCAAGGATGCGCCCGGGGTTGGCGGCCATCACTACGACTTCCTGAGCAAGGTAGATCGCCTCGGCGATGCTGTGGGTGACGAACAGGATCGTCGCCCCCGTCTCGCGCCAGATCCGCAGCAGCTCGTCGTTGAGGTGGTCGCGGGTGATCTCGTCGAGCGCGCCGAACGGTTCGTCCATCAGCAGCAGGCGCGGCCGGCTGATCAGCGCCCGAGCAATCGCCACCCGCTGGCGCATGCCGCCGGACAGCTCGCGCGGCAGTGCCTGCGCCCTGTCGGCCAGGCCGACCAGCTCGAGGAGCTGCTCTGCCGTCGGCTCCAACCCCTCCCCCGTCACCCGACTGCCGACCTGCTGCGGCAACCGCACGTTCTCGATCGCAGTTCGCCAGGGAAACAGGGTCGCATCCTGGAAGCAGAACGCGAGTTCGCGCTGGCGGCGGGCGGCATCCGGCGAACGGCCGAACACCATCGCGTCGCCCGCGGCGCACGGCACCAGGTCGGCAACGACCCGCAACAGCGTCGACTTTCCGCAACCCGACGGCCCGATCAGGGTGACGAAGGCGCCGGCCGGTACTTCGAGGTCGACGCTGCTGAGCGCCGTGACGGCCGTGCCGTCGCGCGAGAAGACGACATCGACGCTGCGCAGGCGAACCGCGTCAGCCGAGCTTTGCACGGTCGCCGGCTGTCGCCTCGAGGATCTCCGTGGTGACAAATCCGTCGACGGTCGGGGCAGCCTCGGTGAACAGGCCGATCGAATCGTAGGTGGCGATCTGTTCGGCGATTACCGCCGGGTCGAACCAGCCCCAGCCGTGCTCAGCGGTCGCCTCGTCGAAGGACAGCTCGACGATCTTGGCAACCGTCTCGTGCTCGATCGCGCGGTCGAGTTCGGGGTACGCATCGACCAGGATGTCTACCGATTCCGCGGGATGGTCGTGCATCCACGCCCAGCCCTTGGCGACGGCGCGGATGAAGTTGGCGATCGCCTCGCCTTCGGTCGCCAGCGCCTCATCGGTGGCGAAATAGGTGTTGGCGTAGCTCGGCAGGCCTGCGTCCCATTGCATCAGCGCCAGTCTGTCGGGACCCAGGACCGACAGAGCGGCGGTGTTCGTCACCCAGGCGGTAATCGAATCCACCTGGCCGTTAGCCAGCGGGTTCATGTCCCAGCCCACGGTCACGATCTCGATCGCTTCCGGGTCGAGCCCCTCCTTGGCGATCAGGGCATCGAGCACGAACCGCGCGGTCGGCTGGGTACCGATCCGCTTGCCGACCATGTCCTGGACCGAGGCGATCGGGTTGTCCGGCAGCGAGAAATAGGCAAATGGCGACTGGCGAAAGCCGGCGGCGAACATCTTGATCGGGGCGCCGGCCGAGGCCGCCAGCAGTCCCTGCCCGCTGTCGGAAAGCTGCCCCATCAGCGCCTGCTGGGAGGTGACCGCCGGGACGGTCGCAGAGTTCGGGCCACCGGGCATGAAGGTGACGTCGAGGCCGACCTCGGCAAAATACCCGTTGGTCTGGGCGACCACGTCGCCGATCTGGCCGTTGCTCATCAGCCAGTCGTACTGGACGAGCATTTCGGTGGTCTGAGCCCGGGCCGCCCGTCCGACACTGATCAGGGCAGCACCGCCCGCCATGCCGCTGAGAAAGCTCCGCCGACCGATCGCTGCCTGCCACGGTAGCCGCGCACCGCTCATCTCTGATCGCATTGCACTTGCCCTCCCCTCGCAACACCCTGTCACACTACGGCCGATGCAAGAGGAGCGCCAAAGCGAATCTGATGGTAGGTCGTTCGATAGGCATCGCCGACGCACAAGCATCGCAAGGAAGGAACGACCGATGATCATCGTCACCGGCGCCAGCGGCCAGGCGGGACGGACCTGTGTCCGCGACCTCATGGCCCACGGCTACGACGTGCTCGCCGTCGATCTCGCGCCGGCAGCCGATCCGGGCTGGGTGTTCAGCCGGGTCGACCTCACCGACTATGGCCAGACCATCGCTGCCTTCTCCGCCATCGACGACCGGCTGCAAGGCCCGGTCGAGGCGATCGTCCACCTGGCGGCGATCCGCGCCCCCGGCCTCGCCCCGAACCACGTGATCTTCGAGACCAACACCGTCTCCACCTACGTGTTCGAGGCGGCGCGTGTCCTGGGGATCAGGAACATCGTCTGGGCGTCCAGCGAGACCGTGCTCGGCCTGCCGTTCGACACACCGCCACCTTATGTCCCGGTGGACGAGGAGTATCCGGGGCGGCCGGAGACGGCCTACTCGCTCTCCAAGCTGATGGGCGAGCAGATGGCCGAGCAATTCTGCCGCTGGGACCCTGAGCTGAAGATCATCGGGCTGCGCCTGTCCAACGTCATGGATCCCCAGGACTATGCCCGCTTCAGCGCCTTCGACGCCGATGCCAACGCGCGGAAGTGGAACCTCTGGGCCTATATCGATGCCCGCGACGCCGCGCAGGCGGTGCGGCTGGCGCTGCAGTCGGACCTGAAGGGCGCGGAGGTCTTCGTCATCGCCAATGCCGATTCGGTGATGAGCCGGCCGAACGCCGAACTGTTAGCCGAGGTCTATCCCGGCGTCCCGGCCAGGCGCGACTTCGGCCCGAACGAGACGCTGCTGTCGATCGAGAAGGCCTGCCGCATGTTGGGGTATGAGCCGCAGCACAGCTGGCGGGACCACGCCTGACGCCCCTTCTCGCCGCTCACCCGCGGCCGACAAAGGGCATCATGGTCGCCATCACCGTCAGGGTTAGCACGTTGGAGTCGAGCGGCAGGCTGTCCATGTAGAGGATGGCGTTGGCCACATGCTCGACGTCCATCACCGGCTCCGGTGCCATCGTGCCGTTGGCCTGCATCACGCCGTCCTTCATCCGCACCGTCATGTCGGTCCTGGCGTTGCCGATATCGACCTGGCCGACACAGATGTCGAAGGCGCGGCCGTCGAGGTTCGATGCCTTGGTCAGCCCGGTGATCGCGTGCTTGGTGGCGGTATAGGGCGCGGAGTTCGGTCGCGGCGCATGGGCAGAGATCGAGCCGTTGTTGATGATCCTGCCGCCACGCGGGCTCTGGCTCTTCATCACCCGGAACGCGGCCTGGGTGCAGTAGAAGACGGCCGAAAGGTTCACGTCCACGACGCCCTGCCATTGCGCCGGCGTCAGGTCCTCCAATGGAATTGGCGGCGCGCCGGTGCCGGCGTTGTTGAACAGCAGGTCGAGACGGCCGAACCTCGCCACCACCGCGTCGAAGAGCGCCTGCACCGAGGCCGGGTCGGTGACGTCGCTCGCTACCGGCAGCGCGCGCTCGCCATCGCTGCCGGCCAGCGTCACCGTCTCGTCGAGCTTGTCGCCGCGCCTGCCCGCCAGACCGACGGCATAGCCGTTACGCAGCAGGCCGAGCGCGACCGCACGGCCCACCCCGGATCCCGCACCGGTGACGATCGCCACTTTCCCGTTCGCTGCCACTCCGTTTCCTCCCTCTTGTCCCGCGATCAGCCGGCCGCAGCCGCCTCATCGGTGTCGTGAATGCAAGCCATGATGCGTTGGCTGATGGCGTCATAGTCGCGCGTGTTGGCGATCTCGCCAACCACGGAAAACGCGTTCATCACCATGATCCGGTCGGCGAGCGCGATCATCTCCGGCATGTCGCTGGAAATCAGGATGATGGCGGTGCCGCCAGACGCCAGCTCCCAGATCAGCTCATGCAGATAGGTCTTGGTCTTGACGTCGATGCCCACGGTCGGCTCGTCGATGATCAGGATCTCGACGTTCGCCGCCAGCCACTTGGCTACGCTGACCTTCTGCTGGTTGCCGCCCGAGAGGTTGCCGACCTTCTGGGCGAGCGAGGGCGCGCGGATCTCCAGCCGGCCCGCCAGCGGAACCGCCACTGCGCGCTCGCGCCCTCTATTGAGCCAGCCCATCGCACCGGCGAGTCGTCGCCAGACGGTCATCGCCACGTTGCGGACGATGCTGTGGGCGAGGATGAGTCCTTCGCGCTTGCGGTCCTCGCTGACATAGCCGATGCGGTGGCGGTGCACCGCCCGGGCGACGTCGGCGATGGCGACCGGCTCCCCGGCTACGCGCACCGCACCGCCGGTGATCCGGTCGGCGCCGATGATCGCCTTGGCCAACTCGCTGCGGCCGGCGCCGACCAGGCCGTAGAGGCCGAGGATCTCGCCGCGGGCAACGTGCAGGCTGATGCCGCGGTGCCCGATGGCGGTCGTCACGTCCTCCAGCTCCAGGGCCGGCGTGCCCTCCGCGATCTTCCGCTCGCCCAGCCGCGCAATCTGCTCGTCGCGGCCGATCATCAGGCGGACGACATCGGTCCGGGTCATGCCGGCGATCGGCTGGGAATGGCAGGCGTTGCGACCGTCGCGCAGCACCGTGACGTGGTCGCAGATCTGGAATACTTCCTCCAGCTTGTGGCTGACGAAGACGATGGTGACTCCGTCGTCGCGCAGCGCCTGCAGCAGACGGAACAGGACCTCGGTCTCGTGCGGCGTGATCGAGGCGGTCGGCTCGTCCAGCAGCAGGATCCGCGAGCGCATCGAGAGCGCCTTGGCGATCTCGACCAGCTGCATCTGCGCCGGGCTCAGCCGATGGACAGGCGTGCGGGGATCGATGTGCAGATTGAGCGCGTCGAGCCAGCGACCGGCCTCGCGGTGGACGGCGTCATAGTCGACCAGCCCGTGGCGGGTCGGCAGCTGCTCGAGCATGATGTTCTCGCCGGCGCTGAACCGCGGGATCAGGTTGCGTTCCTGGTGCACGACGCCAATGCCGGCGGCGATGGCGTCGCGCGGCGTCTGGAAGGCGAGTGGCTGGCCGCGCAGCCGCACCTCGCCAGTGTCCGGGCGATGCACGCCGGTCAGGATCTTGATGAGGGTGGACTTGCCGGCCCCGTTCTCGCCGAGCAGCGCGTGGATCTGTCCCGGTTCAAGCGTGAGCGAAACCGAGTCCAGCGCCTGGACGCCGGGGAAGGCCTTGCTGACCTCGAGGACCGCGAGCTGCGGCGGCGGCTCGCTCACGCTGCCGCACCGATGCCGCGTGTGCGTACGTCGCGGTAGCGGTTGAGCCAGACGGCAGCCAGGATCATCGCGCCCAAAAGCAGCTGGACCAGGAACGGGTCGACCTCGAGCAGCACCAATGCGTTGGTGATCAGCGTGACGATCAGGACCCCGAGGCAGGTGCCGGTCACCGACACGTGGCCGCCGGTCAGGATCGCGCCGCCGATCACCGGCGCGGCAAAGGAGACGATCAGCCAGCCGTCGCCGATCGTCGGCTGGCCGATCTGGATCCGGGCCACCGCCAGCATCCCGGCGAGCGCGGCCAGCAGGCCGGAGAGCATATGGGCGCCGACAACGACCTTGCGCAGGCTGATACCGCTGAGCTCCGCGGCATGGGCGTTGCCGCCCACCGCCAGCAATTGGCGGCCGAACACCGTCCGAGTCATCAGCAGGGCCATCCCGACCGCGACCAGGACCGGCGGAATCAGCAGATAGGGGACGAAGCCGCCGAGAAACGCCTGGTTGCCGATGTCCTTGATCGTCTGCGGGACCTGGTAGAACGGCTGGGCCTTGGTGATGCCGAGGTTGATGCCCTTGTAGATCGACAGGGTGGCAAGGGTGATGACGAAGGCCGAGATGCCGGTCAGCACGGTCAGGAACCCGTTGAGGAAGCCGCAGACGACGCCGATCCCGAGCCCGAGCGCGAAGGCGAGCGGCCAGGGGAGACTCCATACCTCCATCATCCCTGCAAAGGAGATGGCGACCAGCCCGCCGATCGCACCCACGGACAGGTTCATCTGACCGATGGCGATGATCACCATCTGGGCTATCGAATAGATCAGCGCCAGCGAGAAGCCGATCAGCACCACATAGATGTTGAGCCGGGTCAGGAACGCCGGCTGCAGCACCGACAGCGCGATCACCCCGACCATGACAACCAAAAACAGGCCGAACCAGTCCTGCCGCCACAACGTGCCAAGACCCTTCATCGGGCGAAGACCCGGCGCCGCTCGGCGATGACGGTGCGCACCCGGTCGAGGGTCACCGCGACCAGCAGGATCAGGCCGAGGAACGCCTGCACCCAGAACTCACCCACCTGCAGCAGCAGCAGTCCACTGGTCAGGACGGTGACCAGGATCGCCCCCAGCGCCGTCCCGGTGACCGAGATGGTGCCGCCGGTCAGTAGCGTGCCGCCAATCACCGGCGCCAGGAAGGCGGGCAGCAGCCAGTCTGCCCCGATCTGGCCTGCCATCGACGGCAGGGCCGCACCGTTGCGCATCGAGACCATCAGGCCGGCAAGGGCCGCCAGAGTGCCCGACAGCGCATGGCAGTAGACGAACATCCGTCCGACCCGGATGCCCGAAAGGCCGGCCGCCTTCTCATTGGCACCAGCCGCCAGCGCCTCCCGCCCGAAGGCGGTGAACCGGAACAGCCACCCCAGCAGCAGCCCCGCGGCAAGAGTCACCAGCAGCAGAGGCGAGACGAAGCCGAACATCCGGATCTTGGCGAAGTCGACGAAGTCCGCCGGTAGCTGGTTGTACGGCTGCGCCCGGGTGAGCGTGATCATCGCCCCGAAGTAGAGGCTCATCGTAGCCAGGGTGATGATGAAGCTGTGGACGCCGGTCAGGACCATGGCGAGACCGTTGAGCCCGCCCAGCAGCGCCCCGAAGGCCAGCACCAGCGCCAGCGCAGGAAGGACGGGTATGCCGAGATCCTGCATCACCAGTCCGCCGAACATGGCAGCGCTGACGCCGATTGCCCCCACCGCCAGGTTGAGCCCGCCGGTCGCCAGCACGACCATCATCGAGAAGCCGATCACGATGTCGATCGCCGCGACGCGGCCGATGTTGTACAGGTTGAACCTGGACAGGAACCCGTCGGTGAGCGTGCCGAACAGCACCACGAACAGCACGATGATCAGCAGCAGGCCGATCAGGTTCGAGCCGAGCGCTCGCTGAAGGACGCGCGCGTTCCGAGGCGTATCAGGTTCGGCCAAGCCGCCAACTCCGCTCAGGCGAAAGGGTCGTCGCACAGGATCAGGGCCGGAGCGAGCCCCGGCCCTGATTTCACTCAGTCATGGCACCGCCTATTCGGGGCAGTCGAGGTACGTCGCCTCGAAGGTTGCCATCAGATCCTTGGTCACCGCGACCATCGTGTCCTGATAGTTGGCGACCCCGTCGATGCCGACGAAGCCGGTCCCTGAGTCGATGAACTGGCTGGTCTGTGAGGTCGATGCCCAGGGCGCGTCGGCCTTGAACGTGCAGCCGGCACGCACCCGGTCCATGACGAAGGAGCCGATATAGGCCTGGCCATAGGGGTTCTGCAGCATCGTGCCATGGACATAGCCGTCGGCAATCGCGTCCAGCACCACCTGGTCGTGGTCGATGCCCACCATCAGGATCCGTTTGTCGCCGATGTTACGCAGCGAGGTGGCCGCGACGACGGCCGGAATCCAGGCGGTGGTGACGATACCGTCGACCGCGTCGCCGCTGGCGGCGAGGAAGGCGTTGATCTTCTCGTCGGCCGGCTCGGGCGCGTCGATGTCGGCGATCACCTGGATCAGCTCGAAATCCCCGCCCGCCTCGTTGGCCTCGTCGATCGCCTGCTGTACGGCATCGATGCGCAACTGGGTGTTGGGATCCACCAGGAAGCCGGTGAAGTGGGCGATCTTGCCGCTGTCGCCCAGCGCCGCGATCAGCTCCTGGGTCCCGAGATAGGCCGAGTGGCCGGTGTCGGTGCCCAGGCAGAACAGCGCGTCGGTCGGATCGACGACGCAGCCGGCCAGCGCTGCCGAGGGAATATCGAAGTCGGCAAGCTCGCTCAGCGTGCTGTTGGTGCCGACCGCATCCCCAGGGAACACCAGGATCGCGTTGTAGCCCTGGGCGACAAGGCTCTCGATCATCTCGTTCTGCAGGCTCAGTTCCCAGGCCGCCGGGACCTTGTAGTCGGCGGCTTCGAGGTCGAAGTCCCGCGCCGCGTCCTGGCCGGCCTGCTCCCAGGCGCTGAAATAGGGGTGCGGCCCGCCGGGCACCAACGCCACGCGCGTGTCGCTCGCCCAGGCCGGAGCGGCCGCCATCGTCACGGCGCAGACCGCGACGCCGGCCCCGAACCTGCTGCGCAGGCTGGCGCCTGTCGTTCTCGTCTTCATAGCTTCCTCCCAAGTCCGGCCCATTTCGGGTCCGGTGCTGTTGTGGCCTCCTGATCGAGCGAGGCCAGTCGCGATGGCGGCAATATACCCGCGGCCCTGCGAAATGTGCATGGGCTTTTACAAATGTCGGCGCGACGGCGAAGCATGCGTCGGGGCATGACGGGAAAGCGCCTTGTTTTTCAACGGGCGAAGTCAATCGGGGCCACATTGTGAATTTTTTCGACGGCCCCAGATTCTTCATTGATTCTCAAATGCTTTGGGCCTATCTCTCGCGTGCCCTAACGCACGTGCCCGTGGACGCCGGCACAATTCCCTCCTTTCGGGGACAGGCGTCTTAAAGCAACGACGGTGCGGGCTTTTTTGGTCTCAGTTGGCTGTCCACAAGCCGACTTTACTGAAGAGGCACACCATCCTTGCCCACGTGCGGACCGGGGCTACCCGATCCAATCCGAAGGCGCAATCACCGGGCCCTGGCCGCGTCGAGCGGCCGAGGCTCAGTCTGACGCAGGCGTCGTTCTGCGCGGGTCCAGGCGTCTCCACCACGTCGACTCGCGTCCGGCGCCGGGCATCGCCAGTCTTGGACGGGAATACGGTCGATGGCCACTCAACGCATGCTGGACTTCCTCGCGTTCGAACGCCCCGAGGGGCCCTGCCTGGTGCTCGATCTCGAGGTCGTGCGCGAGAACTACTACCGCTTCGCCAACGCGATGCCGGAGACGCGCATCTTCTATGCCGTGAAGGCCAATCCGGCGCCGGAAATCCTGAGCCTGCTCACCGAGCTCGGCTCCTGCTTCGACGCAGCCTCGGTCCCCGAGATCGAGATGGTGCTCGCAGCCGGCGCGACGCCCGACCGCATCTCCTTCGGCAACACGATAAAGAAGGAGCGTGACGTCGCGCGGGCGCGCGCGCTCGGCATCGATCTGTTCGCGGTCGATTGCATCGCCGAGGTCGAGAAGATCGCGCGCCAGGCTCCCGGCGCACGCGTCTTCTGCCGCATGCTGACCGATGGCGCCGGCGCCGACTGGGCGCTGAGCCGGAAGTTCGGCTGCACGCCCGAGATGGCGATCGACGTGCTCGAGTCGGCTCACCGGCTGGGCCTGCACGCCTACGGCATCTCGTTCCATGTCGGGTCGCAGCAGAACAACCCCCTGGCCTGGGACAAGGCGCTGGAGGCGGCCGCCGACACCTTCCGCACGCTCGGCGAGCGGGGAATCACGCTCTCGATGGTCAACCTCGGCGGTGGTTTCCCGACCCGCTACCTCAAGGAGGTGCCGCTGGTCGGCACCTATGCCGATGCCATCTACAGCTCTGTACGCCAGCACTTCGGCAACCGCCTGCCGGAGACGATCATCGAGCCCGGTCGCGGCATGGTCGGCGACGCCGGCGTCATCAAGTCCGAGGTGGTACTGATCTCGCGCAAGTCGAACGAAGACCCGACCCGCTGGGTCTATCTCGATATCGGCAAGTTCGGCGGGCTCGCCGAAACGATGGACGAAGCGATCCGCTACCCGATCCGCACCCCGCGCGACGGCGGCGAGACCGAGCCGTGCATCGTTGCCGGCCCGACCTGCGATTCGGTGGACGTGCTCTACGAGAAGACCCCCTACCCGCTGCCGCTCGCGCTCGAGATCGGCGACGAGCTTCTGATCGAGGCCACCGGCGCCTACACCACCACCTACGCCTCGGTGGCATTCAACGGCTTCTCGCCGCTGAGGACCTTCGTGATCTGAGGTCGCGGGTCCGCCTTCGTGGTCATGGCCGGGGCCTCCCGGGCATGACCGGCGGAAGCCCTACTTGCTCACCGCGCCGAACGTCAGCCCGCGCACGATGTAGCGCTGGGCGACCAGGGCCACGATCGCCGGCACCGCGATCGCGATCATGGTCCGCACCATGGCGCCGGCGCTGCCGCCGCCGGCGGTGACCAGGATCGGCATGGTGCGCATCTCCAGCCGGAAGAACGACAGCGCGAACAGATAGTCGTTCCAGACATAGGCGAGCGCGATCAGGGCGCTGGCGGCCAGCGCCGGCGTCGACACCGGCAGTATGATCCGGGTCAGCACCACCCATGCCGGGGCACCGTCCAGCATCGCCGCCTCCTCGAGTTCCACCGGCAGCTCGATGAAGGTCTGGCGCATGATGACGATGATGAACGGCAGCACCAGCGAGGCATTGACCAGGATCAGGGCGGCCATCGTGTCGATCAGACCGGCCCAGTCGATCAGCAGGTAAAGCGGGATCACCAGTGCTATCGGCGGAACCACCCGGGCGGCGAGCAGCAGGCCGGTGATGACGTCGCTGCGGCGCTTGGAGCCGTAGCGCGCCTCCCGTGCCAGCGCCCAGGCCGCCGGCACGGCCAGCAGGGTCGCCAGCGCCATCGCCGCCACCGCGATGACGGTCGAACGGAACAGTCCGTCCTGGACTACAGGATTGGCCAGCTCGCTGGCCCAGGCGTGGAAGCTGGGCTCGAAATCGAGCCAGGGAATGCCGAGGCCCTCGACCTCGAACTGCTCGCGAGGCCGGCGCACGCTCGACGAGACCATCCACAGGATCGGCATCAGGAACAGAATCACCGCGCAGAGCGCGAGGATCGTCGCGACCCCCACCCGCATCAGCGGGCTCCCGCCGATGCTGCGGCGCGGCAAACCGCCCGTCGCCCCTTGCCGCCCATGCCATTCCTCCCCATCATGGTCCCCAGGTCCCCCCGCAACCAAGGCAGCCAATGCCCGACGGACGCGAGCAGTTCACCGCCCGGCTGGTCGGTGCGATCGGCGATATCGATCCCGTCGACTGGGATCGGTGCGCCGGCAGCGCCAATCCGTTCGTCTGCCACGCCTTCCTGCATTCCCTGGAAGAAAGCAACTCCGTCGGCGACCGCAGTGGTTGGTGGCCACAGCACCTGGTGCTGGCGGATTCCGACAACCGAATCGTCGGCTGCCTGCCGCTTTACCTGAAGAACAACTCCTACGGCGAGTATGTTTTCGACCATAGCTGGGCGCATGCGCTGGAGCAGGCCGGCGGCCACTACTATCCGAAGTTCCAGTCGGCAGTCCCGTTCTCGCCGGTGCCCGGCCCCCGGTTGCTCACCGACAGCCCGGACCCGGCCGTCAAACAGGCGCTGGTCCAGGCGGCGATCCGCTTCGCCGAGCGCGCCGGCGTTTCCTCCCTGCACGTGACCTTCGCCTGCGAGGCCGACGCCCAGGCGATGGGCGAGGCAGGCATGTTGGTGCGTTACGGTCAGCAGTTCCACTGGCACAACCGCGGCTACACGGATTTCGACGGGTTCCTGGCCCGCTTGAGTTCGCGCAAGCGCAAGGCGATCCGCAAGGAGCGCAAGACGGTCGAGGAGTCCGGCATCACGATCGAGACCCGCCACGGGAATGAGATGACCCCGGCCCTGTGGGACGCCTTCTTCCGTTTCTACACCGACACCTACGACCGGAAATGGGGCTCGCCCTACCTTACCCGCCGCTTTTTCGACTTGATCAGCGAGCGCATGCCCGACCGGGTGGTCATGTTCGTCGCTTTCCACGCCGGCCGCCCGGTCGCCGCCGCGCTGAACCTGCGCGGCGACGATGCGCTCTACGGCCGCAACTGGGGCTGCAGCGAGGAGCACCGGTTCCTGCATTTCGAATGCTGCTACTACCGTGCGATCGACTACGCCATCGCGCATGGGCTGGCCCGGGTCGAGGCCGGCACGCAAGGGCCGCACAAGATCCAGCGCGGTTACCTGCCGGTCGCCACCCACAGCGCCCACTGGCTCCGCCACGAAAGCTTCGCCGCGGCCGTCGCCGACTTCCTGCGCCGCGAGCGCGCCGCGGTGATCGAGGAAATGGACTGGCTCGAGCACGAGCATTCCCCGTACCGGCAGGAGGACGGGCCGGCGGGATGCGCCGGGATGCGCCCGCCCCGGC
>JBHJOG010000264.1:0-7532 GCA_050329975.1 Alphaproteobacteria bacterium
TTCGGCGCCACCCGCGCGGTCGCCGGCATCGACCTGGCCGTCGGCAGCGGCAGCATCTACGGGCTGCTCGGGCCCAACGGCGCCGGCAAGACGACCCTGGTCCGCCTGCTCGCCACCCTGCTGCGGCCGGACGCCGGCGAGGCCCGGGTGCTCGGCCACGATGTGGTCCGCGAGGCGCAGCAGGTGCGGCGGCGGATCAGCCTGACCGGGCAGTTCGCCTCGGTCGACGAGGACCTGACCGGCACCGAGAACCTGGTGCTGCTGTCCCGGCTGCTGGGGCTCTCCCGGCGCGACGCCAAGGCCAGGGCGGCCGAGCTGCTCGCTGCCTTCGACATCGCCGAGGCGGCGCGCAAGCCGGTGAAGACCTATTCGGGCGGCATGCGGCGGCGGCTCGACATCGCCGCCTCCATCATCTCGACCCCTGACCTGCTGTTCCTCGATGAGCCGACCACCGGGCTGGACCCGCGCAGCCGCGGCCAGGTGTGGGAGATCATCCGCACCCTTGTCGCCGGCGGGCTGACCGTGCTGCTGACCACCCAGTATCTGGAGGAGGCCGACCAGCTGGCCGACCGGATCGCGGTGATCGACCACGGCCGGATGATCGCCGAGGGCACCAGCGCCGAGCTCAAGGCCTCGGTCGGCACCGGCGTGCTGCACATCCGGCTCGCCGACCCGGCGATTCGCGAGGCGGCGCGGCGGCTGCTCGCCGAGCGGCTTGGCGACCCGGTCCACGAGGAAAGCGACCCGCGGGCACTGGCGGTGCAGATCTCCGAGCCCGCCAAGGCGCCGGCGGCGCTGGCCGCGCTGCACGGGGCCGGCTTCGCGCTCGCCGAGTTCTCGCTCGGCCAGCCGAGCCTCGACGAGGTGTTCTTCGCGCTGACCGGACATGCGGCCGAGCCCCCGGGAACGGACCGGGAGACGGCCCGGGAGGACGCTGCATGAGCCTCACAGACGCCAGCCCACGACCGGGCATCGACGCGACGCTGCAGGCGGCGCTGACGACCCGTCCGCGCCCGGTCGGCCCCGGTGCGGTGGCGCAGGTGCTCAGCTTCGCCTGGCGCGCCCTGCTCAAGATCAAGCACGCGCCCGAGCAGTGGTTCGACGTGATCATTACCCCGGTGATGTTCACCGTTCTGTTCACCTTCCTGTTCGGCGGCGCGCTCGCCGGCTCCACCGACGACTACCTGCAGTTCCTGCTGCCGGGGATCCTGGTGCAGACGGTGATGTTCACCTCGATCTACACCGGCTTCACGCTGAACACCGACATCTCGCGCGGCATCTTCGACCGCTTCAAGTCGATGCCGATCTGGCGGCCGGCGCCGATCGTGGGGGCGATGCTGGGCGACACCGTGCGCTATACCGTCTCCGCGACGATCGTGCTGGCGATCGGGCTGATCCTGGGCTATCGACCGGCAGCCGGGGTGTCCGGCGTGCTGCTGTCGATCCTGCTGCTGAACGTGTTCGCCTTCGGCGTCGGCTGGGTGTTCACCACGGTCGCGCTGCTGGTGAAGTCGCCGGGCAGCGTGATGACCCTGAGCTGGCTGGTGCTGATGCCGCTGACCTTCATGTCCAATATCTACGTCCAGCCGGTGACAATGCCGGGCTGGCTGCAGACTGTGGTCTCGGTCAATCCGGTGGCGATCCTGGTCGACGCCGAGCGCGGCATCATGGACGGGACCGCTGACCTCGGGCAGGTCGTGTCGGCCCTGATCGCCCCGGCGATCGTGGCGGTGATCTGCGCGCCGCTCGCGATGCGCTTGTACCGGCGGGAGCGATGAGCCGCAGCGCTGCCGCATCGCGCTCTCCGGCTGCACATGCTGCAAGCAATTCCCATCGCGCGTGCCGGCGATGACGCCGCAGGCCAGGGGGCTGGCGCTGGTCGCAGCCTCGGCGCTGATCTGGAGCAGCGGCGGGCTGATCGTCCGCCTGCTCGACTCGGCCGACAACTGGACGATCATCTTCTGGCGCTCGGTCAGCGCCTGCCTGTTCCTGGCGCTGTTCCTCGCAGCGCGCGACGGACGGCAGGCAGTCGGTCTGTTCCGCCGGATGGGGCTGCCGGGGATGGTCGTCGGCGCCGGCTTCGCCTGCGCCTCGATCTGTTTCGTCGTCGCCCTCAGCCTGACCACGGTGGCCGAAACCCTGATGATCATGAGCTCGGCGCCGCTGATGGCCGCCCTGCTCGGCCGTATCGTGATCGGAGAAGTGATCCGTCCCCTGACCTGGGCCACCATCGCCGCCGTGATGGGCGGCATCGCGCTGATGGTCTCGGGCAGCCAGGGAGAGGGATCGCTGCTCGGCAGCGGCTTCGCGCTGCTGAGCACGCTCGGCTATTCCGCCGCGGTGGTGACCACCCGCCGCCACCCGCAGATCCGGATGACGCCGGCGGTCTGCACCGGCGCGGCGATGGCTGCCCTGGTCGCCCTGCCCTTCGCCAGCCCGGCGGCGGTGACCATGCACGACGCCCCGCTGCTGCTGCTGTTCGGCGCCGGCCAGCTCGGCCTGGGGATGGCGGTGTTCGTGACCGGCGCCCGGCTGATCCCGGCGGCTCATTCCGCCCTGACCGGCATGCTGGAGACGATCCTCGGCCCGCTCTGGGTCTGGCTGGCGCTGGCCGAGCAGCCCGGCCCGCTGGTGCTGGTCGGTGGCGCGATCGTCATCACCAGCGTGCTGGCCAACACGCTGGTCAGCCTGCACCACGGCCGCACCCCTGAGGTCCGCAGTGCCGGTCCTTGAGCCCTCGGCGTTCGTCGCGGCGGTCGCGCCGCCGCTGCGCCTGCTCGGGCTCGACCTGGGCACGAAGACGATCGGGGTCGCGGCCTGCGACGGCGGCTGGATCATCGCGTCGCCGGTGGCGACCATCCGGCGGCAGAAGCTGCAGCCGGACCTGGACGCCCTGTTCCGCCTCGCCGACGAGCGGCGGGTCGGCGGGCTTGTCCTGGGGCTGCCGATCAACATGGACGGCAGCGAGGGCCCGCGGGCCCAAGCCACCCGCGCCTTCGCCCGCGAGCTGCTGAAACGCCGCGTTCTGCCGATCCTGCTGTGGGACGAACGGCTGTCGACCAGCGCGGTCGAGCGGCAGATGATCGAAGGCGCCGACATGTCGCGCCGGCGTCGAGCGCTGGAGGTGGACCAGGCGGCGGCAGCGTACATACTGCAGGGAGCGATCGACGCGCTAAAGTTGTATTTGCCGCGCTGACTACGCCCGGGCTTGCGGACCGGGCGCGGTCCCGGTATGACGAACGACTTCGCTAGGGTCGACAGTCCTGGAGCCTGCATGCCCACCCAGATTGCCCTCGACCATGGCCTGACCGGCCTGCTGATCTCCGCCGGCGTCGCCTATCTGCTGGGCTCGATCCCGTTCGGACTGATCCTGACCCGGATGGCCGGGGCGGGAGACCTGCGTGCCGTCGGCTCGGGCAACATCGGCGCCACCAACGTGCTGCGGACCGGCCACAAGGGTCTGGCGGCGGCGACGCTGGTGCTCGACGCCGGCAAGGGCGCCGCAGCGGTGCTGCTGGCGATGTTCCTGCTCTATGCGATCGGGGTCGACCTGGAGGGCGCGGTCGCCGCCGCGGGCGGCGACGTCGAGCTGGCCGACGTCTCGCTGTCCGCCAGTGCGGCCGTCGTCGCCGCGCTGTTCGCGGTGCTCGGCCACATGTTCCCGGTCTGGATCGGCTTCCGCGGCGGCAAGGGGGTGGCGACCGGGCTGGGCTGCTATCTGGCCCTGTCGCCGGTGACCGGGCCGGCCTGCCTGGTGGTCTGGTTGCTGGGCGCGCTGATCAGCCGCTACTCGTCGGTCGGTGCGCTGCTGACCTTCCTGGCTGCGCCGTTCCTGTTCTATCTGCTTGGGCCGATGATCGCCGCACCGATGGCGCTGGTGATCATGGTGCTGGTCTGGATCCGGCACTGGGAGAATATCCGCCGCCTGGTCCGCGGCGAGGAGAGCCGGATCAATCTGGGCGGCGGGACGCGGTGAACGCCCCTACCGGCAAGAGCCTCGGCGAGGCGGAGCGGATCGACTGGCTGCGGCTGACCCGCACCGAAGGCATCGGCCCGGTCACCTTCATGTCGCTGCTCGCCCGCTTCGCCAGCGCCGGCGAAGCGCTGCGGGCGCTGCCCGAACTCAGCCGCCGCGGCGGCGCAAGACACGCGCCGCGCATCCCGTCGCGAAGCGAGGCCGAGGCCGAGATCGCCGGCGTTCGTCGGCTGGGCGGACGTATCCTCTGCCTTTGCGAGCCGGACTATCCGGAGCCGCTGGCGGCGATCACCGATCCCCCGCCGGTGATCACCGTGCTGGGCGACGCCCGGCTGCTGCGGCGGCCGATGATCGGGATCGTCGGGGCGCGCAACGCCTCCGCCAACGGTCGCAAGCTGGCGCGGATGATCGCGGCGGAACTCTCCGAGGCCGGGCTGATCGTCGTTTCCGGGATGGCGCGCGGCATCGACGCAGCTGCCCATGAAGCCTGCCCGAACGCGGTGACCGTCGGTGTCGTCGCCGGTGGCGCGGATGTGGTGTACCCGAGGGAGAATCAGGCGCTCCACGACCGCATCGTCCTGGGCGGCGCGGTGGTGACGGAAATGCCGCTCGGGACGGAGCCGCAGGCGCGACATTTCCCGCGCCGCAACCGCATTGTCGCCGGCCTGTCGCGCGGGGTGCTGGTCGTCGAGGCCGCGCTGCGCTCGGGCTCGCTGATCACGGCGCGAATGGCGCTGGAACAGGGGCGCGAGGTGTTTGCGGTGCCGGGCTCGCCGCTGGACCAGCGCTGCCAGGGAACCAACAACCTGATCCGCCAGGGCGCCGTGCTGACCGAATCCGCCCGCGACATCCTGGACACGCTGATCGGTGTTCTCGATCCGCCGACACTCAGGCCACGCGTCCCCGCCCAAGCCCAACTGTTTGCTGCCGATTCCCCAGGGCCGCTGCCCTCGGAGGCCGACCTGGACCCGGCACGCATGCGAATCCTGGGCCTGCTGTCGCCCTCGCCGATCCCGGTTGACGAACTGATCCGCGAGTGCCAAGTGTCGGTCCCAGATGCGAATGCGGTGCTGCTGGAGCTTGAGCTGGCGGGTCGGATCAGCCGCACCCCCGGCAACTTGGTTGCACTGGTCGCGGCAGAAGCATAGATCACCCCTTCCCCGCGGACGTCGCGGGGCGAATGGTGACAACCGATTGGCCCCCCAATGAATGTCGTCGTCGTCGAATCGCCCGCAAAAGCGAAGACCATCAACAAATACCTGGGCAGCGACTTCCGCGTCGTCGCCTCCTACGGGCATGTCCGCGACCTGCCGGCCAAGGATGGCTCGGTCAGGCCCGACGCCGACTTCGACATGGACTGGGAGGTCGATGCCCGGTCCGAAAAGCACATCAAGGCGATCGTCCAGGAGCTGAAGGGCTCGGACCGGCTCTACCTGGCCACCGACCCCGACCGCGAGGGCGAGGCGATCTCCTGGCATGTGCAGGAGGTGCTGCGCCAGCGGCGCGCGCTGAAGGACGTCAAGGTCTCCCGCGTCACCTTCAACGAGATCACCAAGACGGCGGTTCTCGACGCGATCGCCAATCCGCGCGACCTGGATACCGCGCTGATCGACGCCTACATGGCGCGGCGCGCGCTGGACTACCTGGTCGGCTTCACCCTGTCCCCGGTGCTGTGGCGCAAGCTGCCCGGCAGCCGCTCGGCCGGCCGCGTCCAGTCGGTCGCGCTGCGGCTGATCTGCGAGCGCGAGGCCGAGATCGAGATCTTCAAGGCCCGCGAATACTGGTCGATCGACGTGGTGCTGAAGACGCCGCAGGGCGCGGATTTGCCCTGTGCGCTGGCGGTACTGGACGGCCAGAAGCTGGACAAATTCTCGATCGAGGATACGGCCAAGGCCCACGAGGCGGCGCGACGCATCGAGGTGGCTGGGGCGTTCACCGTCGCCAGCGTCGAGCGCAAGCGGGTCAAGCGCCACCCCTACCCGCCCTTCACCACCTCCACCCTGCAGCAGGAAGCCTCGCGCAAGCTCGGCTTCACCGCGACCCAGACCATGCGGGTGGCGCAGCGGCTCTACGAGGGGCTGACGCTGGGCAGCGAGACCGTCGGTCTCATCACCTACATGCGGACCGACAGCGTGACGCTCGGCTCGGAGGCGGTTGCTGCGATCCGCGGCGCCATCGCCGACACCTATGGCGACGACTACCTGCCGCCGAGCCCGCGCCTGTACAAGACCAAGGCGAAGAACGCTCAGGAGGCGCACGAGGCGATCCGCCCGACCGACATGCGGCGCACGCCCAAGGAAATGGCCCGCTACCTCGACGAAGACCAGCGCCGGCTCTACGACCTGATCTGGCGACGGACGATGGCCTGCGAGATGGTCAGCGCCGAACTCGACCGGGTAGCGATCGAGCTCGAGGACGCCTCCCGCACGCTAGGGCTCCGGGCCACCGGCTCGGTGGTCGCGTTCGACGGTTTCATGAAGGCCTATCGCGAGGACCGCGACGATCCCGACCCGGAGGAAGCCGGCGAGGAGGGCCGCCGGCTGCCGCCGGTGGCCGAGGGCGACCGCACCATTGTCGACAGCGTGGCGCCGAACCAGCACTTCACCCAGCCGCCACCGCGTTACTCGGAAGCCTCCCTGGTGAAGAGGATGGAGGAGCTGGGCATCGGCCGGCCCTCGACCTATGCCTCGATCATCCAGGTGCTGCAGGACCGCGAATATGTGACGCTGGACAAGCGCCGCTTCGTGCCCGGCGACCGCGGCCGGCTGGTCACGGCCTTCCTGGAGGGCTTCTTCCGCCGCTACGTCGAGTACAACTTCACCGCCGACCTGGAGAACCAGCTCGACGACATCTCCGGCGGCCGGATCGACTGGCGGGTGGTGCTGCGCGAATTCTGGGAGGCGTTCCGCGCCGCCATCGAGCAGACCAAGGAACTGACCATCGGCCAGGTGCTTGAGGCGCTGGACCGCGACCTGGGACCCCATTTCTTCCCGACCCGCGAGGACGGCAAGGATGGGCGCGGCTGCCCAAGCTGCGGCGAGGGGCGGCTGTCGCTGCGGCTGGGCAAGCATGGCGCCTTTATCGGCTGCAGCAACTATCCCGAGTGCCGCTTCACCCGGCCGCTGGCGATACCGGGCGAGGACGACGGCAACGGCACGGTCCCCGGGGACGGCGTGATCCAGCTCGGCGCGCATCCTGAGACCGGCCAGCCGGTCTCGGTGCGCAAAGGTCCTTATGGGCACTACATCCAGCTTGGCGAGCAGGTCGAGGGCGAGAAGGCGAAGCCGCAACGGGTGGCGCTGCCGAAGGACCGGGCGCCCGACAGCGTCGACCTGGATTTCGCCGTCAAGCTGCTCGCCCTGCCGCGCGTCGTCGGCCGGCACTCGGAAACCGGCGAACCGATCTATGCCGGGCTCGGCCGCTTCGGGCCCTATATCAAGCATGACAGCACCTATGTGAACCTGCGCAGCATCGACGACGTGCTGACCATCGGCGAAAACCTCGCCAACACCCTGCTGGCCGAGAAGAAGCAGAGCCGGGGCGGCGGCGCGGAGGT
>JBHJOG010000265.1:0-23294 GCA_050329975.1 Alphaproteobacteria bacterium
ATGTGGATCCTGCTGCAGCGTCTGGTCCTGCGGCCGCTGATCGGTCTAACCGACCATGTCCTGCTGATCGGCGAGACTGGTGCCATGGATCGGCGGGTGCCGGCTAAGGGGAAGGACGAATACGGGGTGCTGGCGCGCGAGTTCAACCGGATGCTCGAACGCCTCGCCGATGCGCGCCGCCAGCTGGTGGAGCAGTCGCACCGCTCGGGCATGGCCGAGATGGCGGCCGGTGTGCTGCACAACCTGCGCAACGGCCTGACCCCGCTGGTCGGCCGGCTGGAGGAGATGTCGCGGCAGCTGCGGGTGGCGCCGGGCAGCGAGATCGGCCGCGCGGTGGCGGAGATAGAGGATCCGGCGACAGACGATGAGCGCCGGCGCAAGCTGATCAGCTACGTGTCCGCCACCGGTCGGTCGCTGGTCGAGCTCAATGCAGCTACCGGCGCCGAGCTGGACGAGGCGATGGCGCAGGCGCGGACCCTCGGCGAGATCCTCAAGTTCCAGGACAAGTTCATCTACGGCAGCAGCGCCGTGGAGCCGATCCGTGTCGGCGGCGTGGTGCTCGACGCGGTCAAGCTGATGCAGCCGCAACTGGCTCCGGACATCGTGATCGAGGTCGACCGCACTCTGGATGGGCTGGCGCCGGTAATGGCCGAGCGGATCACCCTGGTCCAAGTCATCCATAATCTGCTGGTCAACGCGGTCGAAGCGATCCAGGGCGCCGGCCGAACCGACGGCCGGATCACCGTCTCGGCCGCGCCGGCGGGGGCCGGCACGATGATCGACCTGCAGGTTTCCGACAACGGGGTCGGCATCGCGCCGTCGGATCTGACCCGCATCTTCGAGCGTGGCTTTACCACCAAGCAGTCCGGGGCCGGTGGGCTGGGCCTTCACTGGAGCGCGATCGCGATCGGCAACATGCAGGGTCGCGTCTTCGCCGAATCGAACATCGAGGACGGCAGCACGTCGCTGCACGTGCTGCTCCCGGCAATGGAAGAGAGGCAAGCAGCCGAATGAGCGAGATCCAGACCCGACGGCTGCTGGTCGCCGACGACGAAGAGGCGATCCTGGCGGCCTATCGCCGGATCTTCCAGGCGTCGCAGTCCGGGACCACCGCCGACTCGGCGGCCAGCCTGGAAGCCGAGCTGTTCGGCAAGGCGCCCGCCAAGGCCGAGGCCAGCATCGAGTTGGTCACCTGCCGGCAGGGCGACGAAGCCATCGAGGCCGTGCGCAGGGGCTTGGCCGAGGGGCGGCCGATCCCGGTCGCCTATCTCGACGTGCGGATGCCGCCCGGGCCGAACGGGATCGAGACGGCGCGCGCGATCCGCGCGCTGGACCCCAACATCCATATCGCCATCATCACCGGCTACTCCGACATGGCGCCGGAACGGATCGCTGAGCTGGTGCAGCCGGCAGATCGGCTGTTCTACTTCGAGAAGCCGTTCCGCGGCATCGAGCTCCGGCAACTGGCGCGCGCCCTGATCGCGAAGTGGCACGCGGAGCGTGCGCTGGAAGCGGCGCGCGACGACCTCGAAAACCAGGTCGAGGAGCGCACGGCGGCGCTGGCCAAGGCCAAGGAAGCTGCGGAACGGGCGAACGATTCGAAATCCGTCTTCCTCACCAACATGAGCCACGAGCTGCGGACACCGCTGAACGCGGTGATCGGCTTCTCCGACCTGATGCTGACGGAGGCGCTCGGCCCGATCGGACATCCGAAGTATCGGGAATATGTCGGCGACATCAGCGCCAGCGGGAAGCACCTGCTGAACCTGATCAACTCGATCCTCGACCTTGCCCAGGCCGACCGCGGCACACTGTCCCTGATCGAGCGGCCGCTGGACCTCGGCGAGACGATCAGTGCGGCGCTGCGCATCGTCCATCCGCAGGCGATCCAGGCGCAGGTCACGTTGCGCAAGGGGGCGATGACTGACGGCGAGATCTATGCGGACCGCACCAAGGTGTGCCAGATCCTGATCAACGTCCTGGCCAATGCGGTCAAGTTCACCCCGGAAGGCGGCGAGGTCAGCATCGAGACCGAGCGCGCCGAGGACGGGGAACTGGTGATCCGGATCACCGACAGCGGGGTCGGCATCAGGGCGGAGGACATCCCACGGGCCTTGCAGCCGTTCGTCCAGGTCGGGATCGATAGCAGCGGGTACTATTCAGGGACCGGGCTTGGACTGCCGCTGTCGCTGGCGCTCGCTCAGCTGCACGGCGGCAGCCTGGAGCTGCAGAGCACGGTGGGCGTCGGCACCACGGTGACGATCCGGTTCCCCCGCGAGCGGGTGCTGGAGCCCGGATCGCGGCTGGACGTCGAGCCGCGCCGGCGGCTGAGCGCCGGCTGAGCGCCGCTCAGATCGATGCCATGAAGCCGCCGTCGACGTAGAGCAGCTGCCCGGTGACATAGGCGGCGGCGTCGGAGGCAAGGAACACGGTCGCGCCGACCAGGTCGTCGAACCGGCCGAAGCGGCGCATCGGAATCTTGGCCAGCATCGTGTCGCGCCAGGCCATATCCCGGTAGAACCCTTCCGTCATCGCGGTGCGGAAATAGCCTGGGCCGATTCCGTTCACCCGAATTCGATGCGGCGCCCACTCCGTCGCCAGCGCACGCGTCATGCCGAGAAGGCCGCTCTTGGACGAGGTGTAGGGGGTTGCGGTCGGGATGCCGATCCCCGAGGTCAGCGAGCAGAGGTTGACGATCGCGCCGGCAGCCTCGCGGGCGAGCAGTGGCCGGGCGAAGGCCTGGGCGACGAAGAACGCGCCCTTTAGGTTGGTGTCGACGATCCGGTCCCAGGTCGCCTCGTCGACATCGGCCGACGGGCTCACACTCTCGAACCCGGCGTTGTTGACCAGAATGTCCGGCGTCCAGCCGGCGCCGGCGATGGCGGCTGCCGCCGCCTGGATCGCTGCGACCTCGGCCACGTCGCAGGCGATCGGCAGGCTGCTCCGGCCCAGGCGCTCGATGTCGAGCGAAACGTCGGCCAGATCCTCGATCCGCCGCGCCAGCACTGCCACGTCGGCGCCTGCCTTGGCCAGGCCCAGCGCCAGCGCCGCGCCGATGCCGCGGCTGGCGCCGGTCACGATCGCCTGTCGGCCTTGCAGAGAGAACGAGGTCATCGTTGCACCCCTCAGTCGCGGCAGTCTTCACGCGCATGGGCGAGGCCGGGCGCCTGTGGGGCGCACTGACCTGAGCGTTCGCACAGCGCCGCCTCCAGGGTCGCCAGGGTGGCGATGTGAGGCGGCATCTTCAACAGGAATGTCGGGCGAAGTTGACCCGTGCCCCGCCCGTGATCGCCGCAGCTTGTGCCTTGGCGTTACGAATGTATGCTTCGCCGGTGGCGGGGAACTTGGCGCCGTTGTGGTGGGAGGGCAGATGAGCAGACTTGCGGCGATACGCGGTATCGTTCCCAGCCTGAACACGCCGTTCGGGGCGACGGGAGCGATCGATCGCGGCAGCCTGCCGCGGCTGGTCGACCATCTGGTGCGCTCCGGCTGCAGCGGCGCGCTCGCGCTGGCCGCGGCCGGCGAGACAGCGCACCTCGACGCCGACGAATGGACCGCGATCGCCGGGGACTTGGTCGCGTCGGCGGCCGGCAGGCTTCCCCTGATCCTGTCGCTGACCGCGGCAGACCTCGACGGCAGCCTCCGGCGGGCCAGGATCGCGGCCAGCCTCAAGGTGCCGGCCGTGCTGTGGCAGCCGCCGGGTGGCGCGTCGCTGGATGCGATCGGCGATGGCATCGCACGGCTGAGCGCGGCGGCGGACTGCCCGTTGATGCTGCAGGACCTCGACTTCACCGGCGACGGCCTGCCGCTCGCCTGGATCGAGGACCTGTTCGAACGCGGCAACGGCTTCGAGAGCCTGAAGATCGAGATCATCGACGCCGGCCCGAAGTATTCCGAAGTGCTTGCCGCCACCGGCGGCGCATTGCACGTGGCCGGCGGCTGGGCGGTGCGCACGATGACCGACGCTCTGGCCCGCGGCGTCCATGCCTTCATCCCGACCGGCATGGAGCCGCTCTACGTTACCGTCGACCGGCTGTGGCGCAGCGGCGACCGTGCCGCCAGCGAGGCGCTGTTCGCCAGTCTGAAGCCGATCCTGGACTTCTCCAACCGCGACCTCGACCATTCGATCCGCTTCTTCAAGCGGATGCGACACCGTACCGGCCTGTTCGCGACCGACCGCGTGCGGGTGACGCCGGGCGCCATGAGCGCGACCGAGCAGCGCGAGGCCGACCGGCTGATCGACCATGCCATCGCGTTGGAGCGTGCGCTGGAGCAGGCTCGATTGACGGCAGGCGGGCATGCCGCCTAACCGTTGCGGGGTCGGCCGCAGAGGGAATGAGTCGTGATGCCTGAGACTGCGATCTTCCTGGGCGCCGTTTCCACCGGGAGCGGACCCGACGATGGCGGCCCGTCGCCACAGCTTCTGCAGCTGAAATATGCCAACCGGCACGGGCTGATCGCCGGCGCTACCGGAACCGGCAAGACGGTGACCCTGCAGGTGCTGGCCCAGGGTTTTGCCGAACTGGGCGTGCCTGTGTTCGCACCCGACATGAAGGGCGACCTCGCCGGGATCGCCCAGGCGGGCACGATGAAGGACGCGCTGGCCGAGCGGGCACGGGCGATCGGGCTTGCCGACTACCGTCTGGCGGGCTGCACCGTCTGCCTGTGGGACCTGTTTGCCAGGCAGGGGCTGCCGATCCGCACCACGATCAGCGAGATGGGGCCGCTGCTGCTCGGCCGCCTGATGGCGCTCAACGACGTCCAGTCGGGCGTGCTCGACATCGCGTTCAAGGTTGCCGACGAGGAGGGGCTGCTGATCCTCGACCTGAAGGACCTGCGGGCGGTGCTGGCTTTCCTCGCCGACAACGCCCAGGCGGTTTCTGCCCAGTACGGCAACGTCACCCGCGCCTCGGTCGGCAGCATCCAGCGCCAGCTGCTGAGCCTGGAGGCGCAGGGCGCCGAGGGATTCTTCGGCGAGCCCGCGCTGGAGTTTGCCGACCTGATGCGGACCGATGCCGAGGGGAGGGGCGTCGTCAACATCCTGGCCGCCGATGGCCTGCTGACTCACCCGAAGCTCTATGCGACCTTCCTGCTGTGGCTGATGTCGGAGCTGTTCGAGCAGCTGCCGGAGGTCGGCGACCCGGAGAAGCCGAAGCTGGTGTTCTTCTTCGACGAGGCACACATGCTGTTCGACGACGCGCCGAAGGCGCTGGTCGACAAGATCGAGCTGATGGTGCGCCTGATCCGCTCGAAGGGTGTCAGCGTCTGGTTCGTCACCCAGAGCCCGCTGGACATTCCCGAGTCCGTTCTCGGCCAACTCGGCAATCGGGTTCAGCATGCGCTGCGCGCCTTCACGCCGGCCGACAAGCGGGCGGTGGCCGCGGTCGGCGACACGTTCCGGCAAAACCCGGGTTTTGCCGCCGCCGAGGTCATCCCCGAGCTGGGCATCGGAGAGGCGCTGGTCTCGACCCTCGGCGCCAAGGGAATTCCATCGGTGGTGGAGCGGGTGCTGATCCGTCCGCCCTCCTCCCGGATGGGCCCGATCAGCGAGGACGAGCGACGCGCCGCGATCGCCGCCAGCGGGCTGGGGCCAAAATATGCCACCGAGATCGACCGCGACTCGGCGCACGAGATGCTGCAGCGTCGCGCCGCCGGGCATGGCGAGGTCCAGCCCCCGGCAGACGGCGGCTGGGGCGGCAAGCCGATCCGCCGCCCGGCCGATGGCTGGGGCCGGGCGGCGGAAGCCAGGCCGACGAGCCGGTCCGGCAATCGACAGGGCGTCGGCGAAGCCTTTGCCAAGTCGGTCGTGCGCAGCGCCGGCAGCCAGATCGGCCGGCAGGTGGTGCGCGGCCTCCTGGGCTCGCTGTTCGGTCGCTGAAGACGCCCGGTTGACCCGGTGGCACGGATGACCATTTGATAGGCTCGCACCATCACCCGAGAGCGAGCCCTCATGAGCCATGCCGCAGACCTCGCGTTGCCGCCGCTGATCGACCCGTTTGCGCGCGCGATCAGCTATCTGCGGGTCTCGGTCACCGACCGCTGCGACTTCCGCTGTGCCTATTGCATGGCGGAGGATATGACCTTCCTGCCGAAAAAGGATCTCTTGACGCTGGAGGAGCTGGACCGGCTCTGCAGCGCCTTCATCAGGCTCGGCGTCAGGAAGCTCAGGCTCACCGGCGGCGAGCCGCTGGTCCGCCGCGACGTCATGACCCTGATCCAGAGCCTCGGTCGGCAGCTGCGGCATATGAACCCGGAGGGCAGGCTCGAGGAACTGACGCTGACCACCAACGGCAGCCAGCTCGCACGCTTCGCCGAACCGCTCTTCGCCGCCGGCGTGCGCCGGATCAACGTCTCGCTGGATACGCTGGATCCGGACAAGTTCCTGGCGATCACCCGCTGGGGCAAGTTCGACAAGGTGATGGAGGGGATCTTCGCCGCCAAGGCCGCAGGACTGGCGGTGAAGCTGAACGCGGTGGCGCTTAAGGGGGTCAACGACGACGAGTTCGACCGGCTGATCGCCTTCTGCGGCGAGCACGGCTTCGACCTCACCTTCATCGAGGTGATGCCGATGGGCGACATCGGCGAGGTCGCGCGGGTCGACCAGTATCTCCCGCTGTCGCTGGTCCGCGCCGGCCTGGCGAAAAACTGGACGCTGGAAGAGATCGACTATCGAACCGGCGGGCCGGCCCGCTACGTGAGGGTGAAGGAGACCGGCGGCCGCGTCGGCTTCATCACCCCGCTGACCCACAATTTCTGCGAAAGCTGCAACCGGGTCCGGCTGACCTGCACCGGCACCCTCTACATGTGCCTGGGGCAGGACGATGCCGCCGATCTGAAGACGCCGCTGCGCGCCAGCGAATCCGACGACGCCCTGGTCGACGCGATCCGCGAGGCCGTCACCCGCAAGCCGAAGGGCCACGATTTCGTCATCGACCGGCGCACCTCCGCGCCGGCGGTTTCCCGGCACATGAGCGTCACCGGGGGCTGACGATTTCGTAGACGAGGTGCGGGCGGAGCGGGTCGCCCTGCGCCAGTTCCGGATGCTCGAACGCCCCGAGCCGGCGCATGCCGAGGCGCTCCATCAGGCCCCATGAGCGCGTGTTCGCCGGCACGGTGAACGCCACCACCCGCGGCAGCGCCAGCCGCCCGAAGGCGAACCTCAGCGACGCCTCCGCCGCCTCACGCGCGTATCCCTGGCCCTGCCAGGCCGTGGAAAGGCGCCAGCCGACCTCCACCGCCGGTGTGAAGAACGCCTCGAATGAGACATGCGCGAGCCCGCACAGGCCGATGAGCTCGCCCGTTGCGCGCTCCTCGAGTGCCCAGAAGCCCCAGCCATGCTCGGCGAAATGTGCCTCGATCCCGTCGAGCAACGCGTCGGAGGCGGCGCGGGTGTGCGGCGGCAGGTAGCGCTCCACCTCCGGCTCGGCGTTGATGGCGGCAAAGGGCGCGCGGTCGTCGGCGCACCAGCACCGCAGCCGCAGGCGTGGGGTGTCCAGATCCATCTGGCAGCCGAGCTTTCCTGTCTGTTTCCTGATTCCTTACAGCATGAGATGCCGGCGCACCATCGGTGATGACGTGCGAGCCTCACTCGTGCTACGCGCCGATCATTCGCCTGCCGTCTGCAGTGTCCGCATATCTCGGGAAGCGTCCCACCGTGCTTCTGATCGGTCAGTTCGATTCGCCCTTTGTCCGAAGGGTGGGCATAGCGCTTCGGCTGTATGGGATGGCGTTCGAGCATCGGCCGTGGTCGGTGTTCGGGGATGCCGAGCGGATCGCGCAGTACAACCCGCTGCGCCGGGTGCCGACGCTGGTGCTCGACGATGGCTAGGCGCTGGTGGACAGCGCGGCGATCCTCGACCATCTCGACCAGATTGCCGGCCCGGAGAGGGCGCTGATCGCGCACAGCGGCGCCGAGCGGCGCCAGGCTCTGCGGATCTGCGCGTTGGCCGGCGGCATGGGCGACAAGGCGGTGAGTCTGCTCTACGAGCGGGTGCTGCGCGCGCAGCAGCTGGACCGCTGGGTCGATCGCTGCAGGACACAGATCGGCGACGTCCTCGACGCGCTGGAGGCAGACCGGGCAGGGCGCGAAAGCGTTTTCTGGTTCGGCGAGCGGATCGGACATGCCGACATCGCTGTCGCCTGCGTGGTTCGATTTGCCGGCGAGGCCCATCCGCACCTGTTCGGTCCGGCGCAATGGCCGACGCGCTGGCCGGTCCTGACCGCCCATGCAGGGCGCTGCGAGGCGCTGCCGCCGTTCCGCGAGATCGTCCAGCCGCTGGTGCCGCCGGACTGAACGAAATCATGCCTTGATCACGGTCATGCCCAGGGCCTCGTAGGGTCGGGTGATCGATGCCGCCAGCCCGCGTTCGACGACCAGATAGGCGGCGTCGGCGGCCGGGCAGACCACGTAGGGCGAGGCGGCGCCCAGCTTCTCGCGGGAGGCCAGCACCACCGTCTCGGCCGCGACGCGGACCAGCGCACGCTTTATTGCCGCTTCCTCCGCGTCGCCCGTGCTGAGCCCGACCTCCGGGTGGACCCCGGTCACGCCCATGAAATAGCTGTCGGCGCGGATCCGGCCGATGGCCTCGATTGCATCGGCGCCGACGGCGACGATCGAGTGCCGGAACAGGCGGCCTCCGATCAGCAGGACCTCGACGCGCGGATGGTCGACCAGCGCCAGCGCGACGCCGGGACTGTGGGTGGCGATCGTCGCGTTTAGATCAAGCGGCAACTGGCGCGCCATCGCCTCGGTGGTGGTGCCGCCGTCGAGGAACACGACCTGGCCGGAGCGGACCATGCGGGCCGCTGCCTTGCCGATCGCGGTCTTGGCTGCCGAAGAGATCTGCCGGCGGCCGGCGACGTCGGCAATGGCGGGCGACGCCGGCAAAGCGCCGCCGTGCACCCGCTGCAGCCGGCCCTCGGCGGCGAGTTCGCGCAGGTCGCGGCGAATGGTGTCCTCGGACAGACCCAGTTCGCGGCTCATGGACTTGGCGACGATCTCGCCGTCGCGAGAAAGCACGGCGAGCAGATGGGTCTTGCGTTGCGATGTCAGCATCGGTGGAGGATACACGAAATTTCTTGACTGTACACGAAAATGCACGAATGCTCCGCCCGAGAAAGAGGCCGGCTACCGGCCTTGGGGGGAGTTGCCGCATGTCCGTCGCCGACCGCATTCGCATCCAGGAGGTCAAGGTGCTGTCCGACGACTGGTACCTGCTGAAGAAGACCAGCTTCGCCTGGCGCCGGAGGAACGGGGAGTGGCAGACCCAGAGCCGCGAGACCTACGACCGCGGCAACGGGGCGACGATCCTGCTCTACGACCTGGCGCGCCGGACAGTGGTGCTGACGCGGCAGTTCCGCTTCCCTGCCTTCGTGAACGGCCATGACGACCTGCTGATCGAGACGGCAGCTGGCCTTCTGGATCGGCTGAGCCCGGCCGATCGGATCCGGGAGGAGGCGGAGGAGGAGACCGGGTACCGGGTGCGGGACGTGCGCAAGGTATTCGAGGCCTTCATGAGCCCCGGTTCGGTGACCGAGAAGCTGCACTTCTTCGTTGCCGCCTACGAGCCGGCGGACCGGGCGTCCGATGGCGGCGGCGTGGCGGCCGAAGGCGAGGACATCGAAGTGCTGGAACTGGCTTTTGCCGACGCGCTGGCGATGGTCGGCGCGGGCCGGATCGTCGACGGCAAGACGATCATGCTGCTGCAATACGCGGCCCTGCACGTTTTTGCCGGAAGCACGGGGTCGTCGGCCGACTGACCGCGCTGCGCCAGAGGCGACGCAGCGACGGGTCGCCGGGGCCGGGGGGCCCGGCGACCGGGGGGCTGGCCGTCCTGCGGCGCGCGCTCTGCGCGCCGCAGGACGACGATCATGCCGACTCGAGCATCACCCGGCAGGCGGTGGCTACGGATCGTCCGGCGGCGGTGGATTGGCCCTCGAAGGTGGCGAAGCGGGCGGCGAAATCGCGCTTCCCGCTCAGGTCGAGCGCGGAAAAGGAGGCCTGGTCGTAGGACGGATCGGCCCGGCCGCGCTCGGCGCAGAAGATTGCCTGCTGTTCGACAATTGCCACCTCGACGGCATCGGCAAGTGCTCCACGCGTCGTCAGTGGTCCGATCCAGAAACCGGCCACCAGCACAATAACCGCTCCGGCAAGGGCACCGACAACGTAGGTCGACAGTTTGGACTTGGATTCAGCGTTCATGAATATCTCCACTTATCTCTGGCTACGATATTTCGCGTCTTCAGCGCGCATTCGTTGAGGAATTGATGCACATCTGTACATCTTGTCATGATTGCAGGATCAATACCAGCCGAAGCTGAGGAAATGTTCTGGCGGCTGGTTCCGTTCACCGCCGATTGTTCGGCCGTGACCAGCCGGCGTCAGCCGATGTCGACCGGGAACGACAGCACCTTGTCGGCCGCGGCGATCTCCGAGATCGCGACCTGGAACGCGGGCCGCGCGGCAAGCCGGCGGTACCAGGCGTCCAGCATCGGGAAGTCGCCGACCGCGGGCCCGGCAAGCCGCTGGGCATAGTGCACCATCAGGAAAGTCCCGATGTCGGCGGCCGAGAACGCAGGAAAGAGGAACGCGTTCCCAGCCAGCTTGCCGTCGAGCTCTGCGTAGTGCCGTGCGATGACGCCTTCGGCATCGCGCGCGCCGGTCTTCAGGTCCTGCAGGCGCTGCGGATCGGTCACCGGCCGCTCGTTGCGGTACATCAGGGACCTCAGCGGGACCAGCATCACCTCGTCGGCGAAAAGCTCGGCCAGCCGGCAGCGGGCGCGCTCGGCCGGTTCCCGCGGATAGAGCGGCGGCGAGGGAAAGGCATCCTCGAGATACTCCAGGATGACCGTGGAATCGTAGAGCACGAGGTCGCCGTCGACCAGCACCGGCACCTGGCGCTTCGGGTTGGCTGCCAGCACGGCGGGGTGCCTGGGCGTGTAGCCTTCGGCCTGGCTGAAGGGTACCTGGACGCGCTCGAAGTCCAGCCCCTTCTCGGCAAGCGCGATCTCGATCTTGCGCCCGAACAGGCTGAGCGCGGCGGAGTAGAGCTTCATCATGTCTTTCCCTGCGAGCGGGTGATCCGGGGCCAGGACCCTAGCGCAGGGACCGGATGGCCGGACCCGGAAATGATCGGTCGCGACGGAGGCAGCTGCCAGAAACTGACAGGGATCGCGATCGCGACGATGTGTCGATTGTCTGCCGTGGTCGGCGGGCGTAGTCTCGACAGGATGGGCCGTTTGGGGGCCGCCCTTCGGAAGTTGCGTGACTTGGACGCCAGGGACGGACTCGTGAACTATCGCTCGGTCGCCGACCTCAACCATTGCATCGCGACGAACCTCCACCGCCTTCCGCGCGACGTCGACATCGTGCTTGGCATTCCGAGAAGCGGGATGTTGCCGGCGTCGATCATTGCCCTCGCCCTGAACGCGCCACTGGCCGATCTGGACGGCTTCCTTTCCGGGCGTACCTACCGCTCCGGACATACCCGGGCCGAGGAAGGCAGCCGCCTGGTGGCCGCCGCGGCGTGCCGGCGCGTACTGGTGGTGGACGACAGCGTCCACTCCGGCAACTCCATCGCAGAAGCCCGACGCCGGATCGAGCAGGCGGGTCTCGACGCGGAGTTCCTGTTCGTCGCGGTGTACACGACCGCCGCGAAACAGCGATGCGTCGACGTCGCGCTTGAAGTCGTGCCGATGCCGCGCGTCTTCCAGTGGAACGTGATGCATCACCCACACCTGCCGGCCTACGCGGTTGACATCGACGGCATCCTGTGCCGAGACCCGACGGAGGCGGAGAACGACGACGGGGCCGGCTATCGGCGGTTCCTCTCGGAGATCGAGCCACTGTACCGTCCCACGCGGCCGGTCGGCGCCTTCGTCACCAGCCGGCTGGAGAAGTATCGGGAACCGACCGAGGCCTGGCTCGCGCGCCACGGCATCCAGTATGGCAGCCTTCACATGCTTGACCTCCCGGACAAGGCGACGCGGCTCAAGCTCGGCAGCCATGCGCGGTTCAAGGGCGAGGTCTACCGCGCCGGCCGCTACAGGCTTTTCATCGAGAGCGAGTACCGGCAGGCGGTGGAAATCGCGCGCATCGCCGGCAAGCCGGTCCTGGCGATGGACCGTCAGGTGCTGGTAACCCCCGACGGCCTGTCGGCCATCGCCATGGCGCAGACAGCCAGGCAGGCGGGATCGCGCCTGAGCAGGCAGCTCCGCCGGCTGCGCCGGATCCACAAGCTTCCCGGCAAGCTGCATCGCCTGCTGGCATCCTGAAGCGGTCAGACCTTTGCGCCGAACAGGGCCCTGCCAAGCTGAATCGACTGGCCAATGGTCCGCCGGCCGAGGGGGAAGGCCGCGATGATCAGCGCAGACGCCAGGTAGGATGCCACCAGGCACAGCGACAGCTTGAGCGCAGGTCCAGCCGAAACGGCGTGCATGATCAGGCCGACAACGCCCAGCGAGCCGAACGCTGCGAGGACCTGCGGTCCGGCGGCGCGGGCGACATCCCGGTAGCCGACCGGTCCCTTCCGGCCGACATACCACCAGACGATCGGCGTTCGGATATATTCGCTTACCGCGTAGGCGATCGCGACGCCAAGCGGCCCGTACGGAAGACCGGCGATGAAGGCACCGATCGCCGTGGCCGCCGAGAACAGGCCGATGCGCGCAAACTCGCCACCGCGGCCCTGGCTCATGAACAGCCAGCCGGTGCAGTTGTTGAGCGGCTGCATCAGCCCGGCAAAACCGAGCGCGGTCAGGATCGGGGATACCTGGTCCCAGCCGTCGCCGAGCAGGACCGGGACCAGCAGGTCGGCCGACCCGGTCATGAAGGCGACCCCCGGCAGCGTGATCAGCAGCGACTGGCAGACCGCCTTCAGATAGGCGCTGCGATAGCGCGCCGGCTCCCCCGCCAACCGGGAAAGGGTGGGCATCATCACCTTGCCCATCGGGTTGTTCACGAGAACCAGCGGCGAGAGCAGCAGCTTGTAGGCGCGGTCGTACATGCCCAGCGCGGCGTCGCCCCACACGCGCCCGATCAACACGTTGTCAAGGTTCCGGGCGAAGAAGTTGGTCAGGTTGAATCCGGTAACGCCGGCACCGAACCGGAGCAGTCCGCCCACGCGCACGCCCCGCCGCGGCAGAGCCGGGACCCAGCGGACCATGATCCAGCCGCCCAGGGTGTTGGCGCCGGCGCCGGCGATCACGCCGAAGAAGATCGCCCAGAAGGTGGGATCGACAACGGCAAACAGGGCCGATGCCGCCAGCGTGACCACCGCCGATACCGCGTTGATCGCCGCCAGCAGCCCGAACCTCATCCGGCGGTTGAGCAGCGCCAGATGCTGGGCACCGGCACCGTTGATCACGGCGATAGCGCTCATCGCCGCCGTCAGCTCCATGGCCCGCGGGTCCTCGTAGAACCAGCCGACCAGCGGCGAGACCGCAATCAGGATGGCGGCGATGCCGAGCCCGGCCGCAAGGTTGACCCAGAACAGGACGCTGACCTCGTCATGGCTCAGTCCCGGCTTCTGTACAGTCGCCTGGGAGAGGCCCAGCTCCTGGAGCAGCAGGGCAAGGGCGAAGACCGGCGCGACCATTGCGACCAGTCCGAAATCGGATGGGGCTAGCAACCGCGACAGCAGGACCACCGATCCGAGCTGGATCAGGATGCGGAGACTCTGGGCGGCGGCGGTAACGACCGCTCCGCGGGCCACGCGGTTCCGCATTCCCTCGGACGGCGGGTCGAACGGCGAACTCATGCCTGCCTCAACGGCAAATCGGTGATAGGGCGAAGGATGTCTGCCGATGCACTCCCCGCGCCAGGCGGCAGGCGCCTGCGGGCAGGGTGCCGCAGTCCAACCGGGGCCGGGTGCCGGTCAAGCAGCATATTCCGTCTGGCGTCGTGCGTTAACCATTATGACAATGCTGGGGAGGCTCCGGCGGTCCCGGGCGCACCGAGTGTTTTGCTTGCGTTGTGCAATTACACGTCGCACAATCCAGAAGCGGACCTACACTAGCGTAGTCCGATCGAATTCAACATGGACATTTATCCATGTAGATGTCGTTCGAATTCTGATCAACGAGTACCTGAAATGCACCTTTGTAGTAGGCGAGTTGTCATTGTATCCTGAACCTCAACCGCTACAGCCCACTATTTCCCTAGTCATTTGCACTAGAAATCGAGCCAACATTTTGAGCGAGTGCTTGGACGCGATTGCCGCCATCGTCGCGCCGCGTCAGTTCGAGTTCATACTTGTCGACAATGGTTCGGTTGACGAAACGCGAGCGGTGTATGACCGGTTTGCCGCGCGGGCTCCCTTCTCGCACCGCTACATTTACGAGCCCAGGCCGGGAGCCGGGTGGGCGATGCGCGCCGGCCTGCTGGCGAGCCGGGGCGATGTCGTGATGTTCACCGACGACGACTGCTATCCGGACAGGGAGATCGCGGTTCGGGGGGAACGTCTGTTCAGCGACGCGTCGATCGGCGTGGCGCAGGGACGCGTGCTGCTTCACGATCCAACCGACGCCCGGATCACGATCAAGGAGGCGGATGCCTCCCGGTGGTTCCGCCCCGGTCGGTACGTCAGGACCGGCCACTTCATGGGGGCAAATCTCAGCTTCCGCCGAAGCGCTCTGCTGCAGGCGGGGGGGATCGACCCATTGTTCGGTCCGGGCAGCATTGTCGGCTCGGGTGCGGACGCCGATGCCGCCGGAAGGGTCATCCTGTCCGGCTGGGCGGGAGCGTACGCACCAGCCCTGGTGGTCAGCCACCATCATCGCCGGAAGGCGTCTCAGATACCCGCGCTGCAACGGCGCTACGACATCGGACGCGGCGCCTACAAGATGAAGCAGTTGATCGTGGCGCCCCTGCGGATCAAGCCGGTGATCGCCCTCGCGCTGCTGCGAAACCTGACCCGTTTCAATGCTCCAGCGGTCGCGGCGCGCGAACTGGTCGGTGCTCTGCGCTACCTGCGGCATAGGCGGACGATGGCCCGCCAGGTCGGACAGGACGAGATGGCGCAGCATGGGCGAACGGAATTGCTGGCAGTCGAACCCTCCATTCCCGAAGCCATCGTGCCAGCCCCGAACGATCGGTCGCTGACGGCGTGACGCCGACGGGAGGCTGTGCTAATCAGCGACGTCCCTTGCGCTGACCATGCGTTTCCCTGCGCGCCGATAGCGCCACTCGATCGGGCGAATATGCCGTCACCCGCTCCGCTCCAGCACGCGACTCTGCCGGCCGCGCCAAAGCTTGCGTTCGTCGCCGCCGACGTCGAAGAGGCGCAGGCAGCGCTGGCCGGCCTGTGCGCCAGCTATGCCTGTGTCGACCCGGCGGAAGCGGACGTGATCGTGGCGCTGGGTGGGGACGGTTTCATGCTGGAGACGCTGCACCGGTTCCTGCCGAACGCGACGCCGATCTACGGGATGAACCGCGGATCGGTGGGATTCCTGATGAACCGCTACAGCGAGAACGACCTCGTCGGGCGGGTCAGGCGCGCCGACCTGGTGGTGTTGCATCCGTTGCGCATGACCGTGGAGACGATCGAAGGCAAGGAACAGTTCGCGCTCGCCATCAACGAGGTCTCGCTGCTGCGCGAGACCCGCCAGGCGGCCAAGCTCAAGATCACGGTCGACGGGGTCGAGCGGCTGGAGGAACTGATCTGCGACGGCGCGATCGTCTCCACGCCAGCCGGCAGCACGGCTTACAACCTGTCCGCCCACGGCCCCATCATCCCGCTCGGTGCAGAGATCCTGGCCCTGACGCCGATCAGTGCGTTCCGGCCGCGGCGTTGGCGCGGCGCCCTGCTGCCGTGTACGGCGACTGTCGGCTTCGAGATCCTGGAAGGACGCAAGCGACCGGTCAGCGCTGTCGCCGACTTCACCGAGATCCGGGACGTACAGCGGGTCAGCGTGCGCGAGGATCGCAGCATCGCGCTGTCGCTGCTGTTTGACTCCGACCAGAATTTGCGTGAGCGCATCATCAAGGAGCAGTTCACCCCATGACGACCCCTCCGCATGACCTCGTCGAGGCAGCTGGCCCGCTGCGCAGCAACGGAGTCGCGGTCCACGACACCGTCATCTTCGACCTGGGCGCGGTGCTCATCGACTGGAATCCGCGCTATGTCTTTCGCAGCCTGATCCCCGACGAGGCGGCGATGGAGCTGTTCCTGACCGATGTCTGCGGTTCGGTCTGGAACCTCGAGCAGGACGCCGGCCGCAGCTTCGCCGACGCGATCGCCGAGGCGGTCGGGCGCCACCCGGAGCATGAGCCGCTGATCCGCGCCTATTGGGAGCGCTGGGAGGAGATGCTGGCCGGACCCATAGATGGGACGGTCGCGATCCTGCGCCAGCTCCACCGGGCCGGCACCCGGCTCTATGCGCTGACCAACTGGTCGGCGGAAACCTTTCCCATCGCCCGGCGCAAGTTCGGCTTCCTGGCCCTGTTCGACGGAATCGTCGTCTCCGGAGAGGAGTGCCTGGTGAAGCCGGATCCGCGGATCTACCATCGTCTGCTCGATCGCTATCGGGTCGATCCGAAGCGGGCGGTGTTCATCGACGACTCGGCGCCGAATGCGCTGGCGGCCCAGCACTATTTCGGCATGCACGCCCACGTCTTCACCGATCCCGACCGGCTCAGGTCGGAGCTGGTAGGGCTAGGGTTCGTCCTCGCGTGAACGACCCGGCACATGCCTGCGGGGAGGGTTGAAAGACGCCTCTCAGCACCCTGTCGCAAATGGCTAAACCTGCCTGGCCATATCTGATCGCACTGGCGCTAGGCAGCGTCGGAGGTGCCTTGTTCTTCTGGATCGGGACGCCGCTGCCCTGGATGATGGGGGCGATGTGCGCAACGACCGTCGCCGCGCTGGTGCGCGTCCCGATCAAGGCCAGCAAGGGCCTGCGCAACGGCTTCATCGTCGTGCTGGGCGTGCTGCTCGGCAGCACCTTCACCCCGGCGATGCTCGACGTCATCGGACAGTGGTCGCTCAGCCTCGCTGCGATGGCGGTCTACGTCGCTGTGGTGGGGCTGGGGCTCTGCTTCCTCATGCTCAGGATCACCCGCTACGACCGGCCGACCAGCTACTTCAGTGCCGCGCCCGGCGGCCTGAGCGAGATGATCATCGTCGGCGGCGCGATGGGCGGCAACGAACGGGTGATCTCGCTGGTCCACTCCGCCCGGGTGCTGTTCGTCGTCTTCAGCCTGCCGTTCTTCTTCAGCTATTCGTCCGACAGTTCCCTGGCCGCCGTCGCCGGCGGAGGCGAGGGCGGCCTCGCCTGGGCCGACTTCGGCCTGCTGCTCGCCGCCGGCGTGGCCGGTGCGGTCGTCTTCGGCTTGCTACGGGTGCCGGCGGCCCAGCTGATCGGGCCGATGCTGTTCAGCGCCGCCATCCACCTGCTCGGATGGACCGACGCCAAGCCGCCGCCGGAGCTGGTGGCCGTGGCGCAGGTGGTGATCGGCTCGACCATCGGCAGCCGCTTCGCCGGCATCCGGTGGCGGGAGATCTTGCAGCCGGTGGGAATCGCCCTGGTGCTGACCGTCATCATGATCGCGGTCAGCGCCGGCTTCGCCCTGGCGCTGCAGCCGCTGGTCGACGCGCCCTTCGACGCGCTGTGGCTGGCGTTCTCCCCCGGCGGCCTGGCGGAGATGAGCCTGATCGCGCTGGCGCTGCATCTAGACCCCGCCTTTGTCGCGACCCACCACGTGTTCCGGATCCTGATGGTGGTGATCCTGGCCCCGCTCGCCTACCGCCTGTTCCTGGTCAGGCGGACATAATGCTGCTTTCGCGCCCAAGCTCGCGTAGGCTGAATAGATGGCCATGGCGCGCGCAGCGCCGATTCTAGGGAGACACGCCCCATGGAGCTGAGCGGCTTCACGATTTTCGTCATCGCCGTGCTCGTCCTGGCTCTGATCCTGATCATGATGGGGGTCAAGTCGGTGCCCCAGGGCTACGAGTACACCGTCGAGCGGTTCGGCCGGTTCACCCGGACGATCCGCCCGGGGCTGAATCTCCTCGTACCGGTGGTGGATAGAATCGGCGCCAGAATCAATATGATGGAGCAGGTTCTTGATGTCCCGAGCCAGGAAGTGATCACCAAGGACAACGCCATGGTCACCGTCGACGGCGTGGTCTTTTTCCAGGTGCTCGACGCGCCGAAGGCGTCCTACGAGGTCCGCGACCTGACGATGGCGACGCTGAACCTGACGATGACCAATATCCGCACCGTCATGGGCTCGATGGACCTGGACATCCTGCTGTCCGAGCGCGACGAGATCAACGCGCGGTTGCTGACCGTGGTCGACCAGGCGACAAATCCCTGGGGCATCAAGGTCACCCGCATCGAGATCAAGGACATAACCCCGCCGCGCGACCTGGTCGAGAGCATGGGCCGGCAGATGAAGGCCGAGCGCGACCGGCGCGCCTCGATCCTGGAAGCCGAGGGCATCCGCCAGTCGCAGATCCTGCGGGCCGAGGGCGAGAAACAGTCGGCCATCCTGTCGGCTGAGGGCCGGCGCGAGGCTGCATTCCGCGACGCCGAGGGACGGGAACGCTCGGCGGAGGCTGAGGCAAAGGCGACCCAGGTCGTTTCGGAAGCGATCGCCGCCGGCAACCTGCAGGCGATCAACTATTTCATCGCCCAGCGCTATGTCGAGGCCTTGCGTGAGCTTGCGTCGGCGCCGAACCAGAAGGTGCTGATCCTGCCGATGGAGGCGACCGGGATCATCGGCAGCATCGCCGGCGTCGCCGAGCTGGCCAAGGAAGCCTTCGGCCCGCGCGACACCGCGGGCGGACGCTAAGGGAGGCGGGCGGTGGAAGATCTGCTGAGCGGTCCTGCCTACTGGTACTGGTTCGCCGGTGGTGTGCTGCTGATCGCGTTGGAGGCGCTGGCGCCGGGATTCGTGCTGGTGTGGACGGGCATCGCCGCGATCCTGACCGCGGTGGTGGCGCTGGTCTTCCAGGACATGGGCATCACCTACCAGGTGCTGGTCTTTGCCGTGCTGGCCGTCGCCTCCGTTCTCAGCGGCCGTCACTGGGTGCGGCGGTTGAACGAACGGTCGGAGCGGCCGCTGCTCAACCGGCGCGCCGAGCAGTATATCGGCCAGCGCTACACGCTGCAGGAACCGATCCGCGACGGCCGCGGCAGGGTCAAGGTCGGCGATTCGATGTGGGGCGTGCGCGGGCCCGACCTCCCTGCCGGTGCTCATATCCGCGTCGTCCAGGTCGACGGGGCGACCCTGGTGGTCGAGCGGGCGGAATAGGTCAGCGCTGCGCGGCCGCAGCGTGGGCCCCGGGCGGGGCGAGCCCATGCCGCCTCAGCGTCTCCGCGGCCTCCGCCAGCCGCCGATCCACGATGGCCCGCGCGGCTGACACCAGCAGGTCGGCCTCGCAGTCGCCGACGTCCAGTGCGGTCGCGATCGCGCTCAGATGGTCGGTGATCAACCGCCCGGACGCCTGCTCCGCGGCGCAAGAGTCCGGCCAGTCGGCGATCTCCGCCTCGTTGAAGCGGAACACGACGGTGTCCAACGGGATGCCGATCGTTTCGCGTGCCTGCGCCCAGGCCAGCTCTGCCAATGCATTGCCGCGCGCTTGCGCGACATCGACCACCGCACCGGGATTGCTGGTGAAGAGGCTCAGGTCCGCCGTGCTCCGCGAGCGCTCTGCGTCGTGCGGCGCGCCGGCGTCCGCGACGAAAATCAGGGCACTGGTCAGGTTGCCGCTTCCAACCCCGCGGACGACCAGCTCGCGCAGGCTGTCGGCGCCGCTGTTGTCGATGATGCCGCCGTCGCCCAGGTGCCAGTATTGCGGCGTTGTGTCGGCGCAGGATCGCTGCGACTGCACGGTCACCGGACCGATCACCGGCGGGAACGCCGCCGATGCGACGACCGCGAGCGAGACCGGCAGGTCCGGCGGCGTCCGCTGCGGGCAGTCGGGCAGCGAGAACGAACTCGCCCACAGCACGTCGCGCGCCAGGGGCGGATAGTCCGGATAGGAGGCCTCCAGCACGGCGTTGGAAAACACGAACCGCCGGCCGTCGTCATAGCTCGCGGCGTTGATCAGGAGCATCGGGTGCGGCGGCAGCTGGCCGAAGGTCGTCCCGTCGAGGAAGCTCGCGTCGAGCGCCTCCTGCAGCGAGGTGGCCCGCCGGGTCGGGCTGGTGATCCGCCCCGGACTCGCCAGCTGGTTGAGCAGCAGGGCGGTGGTGTAGTCCTGCCGCATCGCGGCGTCGAAGGCGGCGAAATAGGCCCGCCGGCAGGCCGGCGCCCGGTCGGGACAGGCGGCGGCCATCGGCCGGGTGACATAGTAGGAGGCGGCGAATCCACCGCCTGAAACACTGGAGATATGGGTGATCCTCTCCGCGATGCCGTGTTCCGCCAGCGCCTCCAGCACGGCGGCTGCGAAGACGGCGGCGCGGCTGCCGCCGCCGGACAGCGCCAGCCCGACCATCGCCTGTTCAGATCTGCTTTCACGAGAAACGGCAGTCTCTGGCTGGTGCTGGTAGTGGATCCGGTCCGGAAGGGCCCAGCCGCACCCGGCGACGGTCCCCGCCAGAAAAGCCACGAACCAGGTCATAGGACGTTGCATCTGTGGTGTACCGTTTCGGGGCGCAGGGCCATCGGCTGGCGGGCCTCACCGTGCCTGCGGCCAAGGGGGATGGCAAGGCCGGCCGAAGGGCCGTAAGCTTGCCCGAGTCGCGCCACCCGGCGTTTCCGGACGGTTCCCTATGAGCGATCCCTTGGAGCGGGCCCGAACCCTGTCCTGCTGGTCCGCGCCGGTAACGCCGGAGGTGCTGGCCGGCGGCATCACCAACACCAATTTCCGGGTGCGCGACCGGGGTCGCGACTTCGTGGTCCGGGTCGGCGAGGATATTCCGGTGCACCAGATCCTGCGCTGGAACGAGCTTGCCGCCAGCCGCGCCGCGCACGCCGCGGGCGTCTCGCCGGAGGTGGTGCATGCCGAGCCCGGGGCGATGGTGCTCGCCTTCGTCGAAGGGCGCGTGCTGAGGCCGGCGGATATCGCCGACCGGGCGACGCTGCGCCGGATCGTGCCGTTGCTGCTGCGCTGCCACCGCGACATCCCCGACTACCTGCGCGGGCCGGTGCTGGCATTCTGGGTGTTCCACGTCGTCCGCGACTATGCGTCGACGCTGGAGGAGATGGCCAGCCGGCACCGCCACCGGCTGCCGGCGCTGCGCAAGGCCGCCGCCCGGCTGGAGCAGGCGGTCGGTCCGATCGACCTGGTGTTCGGGCACAACGACCTGCTGGCGTCGAACTTCATCGACGACGGCGAGCGGCTGTGGCTTATCGACTGGGACTATGCCGGCTTCAACAGCCCGCTGTTCGACCTTGGTGGACTGGCCTCGAACAACGGGTTGACGGAGCCGGACGAGCGCTGGCTGCTGGAGGCCTATTTCAATCGGCCGGTCGACGACGGGCTGTGGCGCAGCTACCAGGCGATGACATGCGCCTCCCTGCTGCGCGAGACGCTATGGAGCATGGTCTCCGAGCTGGTCTCGACCCTGGACTTCGACTATCCCGCCTACACGGAGGAAAACTTGGCCCGCTTCGCCCGCGCGCTCGCGCGCTTCGACGCCCTGGACTGAGCGGCTCATGAGCGACCTCCCGACTTCGGCCAGGATCGTCGTCATCGGCGGCGGCATCGTCGGCTGCTCGGTCGCCTATCACCTCGCCAAGCGGGGGATCGACGAGGTGGTGCTGCTGGAGCGGCACCGGCTGACCTCCGGCTCGACCTTCCATGCCGCGGGCCTGGTCGGCCAGCTCAGGAGCAGCGCCAACATCACCCAGCTGCTCGGCTATTCGGTGGCGCTCTACGACCGGCTGGAGGCGGAGACCGGACTCGCCACCGGCTGGAGGCGCAACGGTGGTCTCAGGCTCGCCTGCAATGCCGAGCGCTGGACAGAGGTCAGGCGCCAGGCGACGACCGCGCGCTCGTTCGGGTTGGAGATGCACCTGCTGTCCCCGAGCGAGGCGCGCGACCTGTGGCCGCTGATGAGCGTGGACGACGTGGTTGGCGCCGCCTTCCTGCCGACCGACGGCCAGGCCAATCCCAGCGACATCACCCAGGCGCTGGCCCGCGGCGCCCGCAAGGGCGGGGTGCTGGTCCGCGAGCAGGCGGCGGTGCTGTCGATCGAGCTCGACGATACCGGCCGGGTCGCCGCCGTGGTCACCGACCAGGGCCGTATCGCCTGCGAGAAAGTGGTCTGCTGCGCCGGCCAGTGGTCGCGCGACCTCGGGCGCTCGATCGGGGTCACCATCCCGCTGGTCTCGGTGCAGCACCAGTACATGGTGCCCGAGCCGATCCCGGGGGTGACGCCCGACCTGCCGACGCTGCGTGATCCCGACCGGCTGACCTACTGGAAGGAAGAGGTCGGCGGGCTGGTGATGGGCGGCTACGAGCCGAACCCGAAGCCGTGGGCGGAGCACGGGATACCGGACGGCTTCCATTTCTCGCTGCTCGGGTCCGACTTCGACCATTTCGAGCCGCTGATGGAGCGCGCGCTGCCCCGGGTGCCGGCGCTGGAGACGGCCGGGGTCAAGGAGCTGATCAACGGCCCCGAGAGCTTCACCCCCGACGGCAATTTCATCCTCGGGGAGGCGCCGGAGGTCCCCGGTTTCTTCGTCGGCGCCGGCTTCAACGCGTTCGGCATCGCCTCGGCCGGCGGGGCGGGCATGGTGCTGGCCGAATGGGTGGCGGACGGCCAGCCGCCCTATGACGTCTGGCCGGTGGATATCCGCCGCTTCGGTCAGCCGCATTTCGACACCGACTGGGTGCGCACCCGCACGCTGGAAGCCTATGCCAGGCACTACACCATGGCCTGGCCGCACGAGGAGCATGCCAGCGGGCGCCCCTGCCGGCGGTCGCCGCTCTACACGATCCTCGCCGAGGCCGACGCCTGCTTCGGCGAGAAGCTGGGCTGGGAGCGGCCGAACTGGTTCGCCGACCGCTCGGCCGGCGAGCTGCCGCAGGACGTCTACACCTACCGGCGCCCGAACTGGTTCGAGGCGGTGGCGCGCGAACATGCGGCGACCCGCCAGTCGGTCGCCTTGTTCGACCAGAGCTCGTTCGCGAAATTCAGGCTGGTCGGCACAGGCGCCGAGGCGGCGCTGGGCTGGATCTGCGCCAACAATACCGCCAAGCCGCCGGGTGCGGTGACCTACACCCAGCTGCTGAACGACCGCGGCGGCATCGAGGCCGACCTGACCGTCGCCAGGCTCGCCCGCGACGACTGGTACATCGTCACCGGCACCGGCTTCGCCACTCGGGATTTCGACTGGATCC
>JBHJOG010000266.1:0-7872 GCA_050329975.1 Alphaproteobacteria bacterium
GCCGACCTGCGTGCGGCCGCCGCACAGGCCTCGATCACGGCCAGTACCGCCTGCTTGCGGTCGAGGTTCAGGCCCTCGGTTTCGGCGAACCAAGTCCGGGCCTTGTCCCACACCTCAAACCAGGGATCAAGCGCGCCCGCCGTGGCCAGCCGGCTATTCATGCCGGCCTCCTGCCCGGTCGATCCTGCGCGGTCGCCCGCGACTGCTCCCCCCAGCAGCCGTGACAGCCAGCCGGTGAACAGGGTGCGGAAGACGGCGAACGGCGCATCATCTGTCGACGTCCCGACCTTCTCGGCAAAGGCAAGCGCCTTGGCGAAGCCATAGTCAGGCAGACTCGCGATCAGGTCGACGAGGTCGGTGTAGACGGCGGCCGCCCCTTGCTCCAGCAGGTCCAGCGCCTGGCCCGGACTGCCTTCGGCGAGGGATACGGCCAACGCCTGATCGTCCGCGGTGGCGTCGGGTCGCCTGGCCTGCACCACAGCCATGGTTTCTGCATCGCTCAGGGGAGAGAGCGTGATCCGGCGGCAGCGCGACCGGATTGTCGGCAGCACCTGGCCGGGTGCATTCGCAATCAGGATCAGCAGCACGTGCCGCGGCGGCTCCTCCATGATTTTCAGCAACGCATTGGCGGCATTCGGATTCAAGTCGTCGGCCGCATCGACCAGGAGCACCCGCCAACCGCCCTCGCCCGCGGTCAGGCGAAGAAAGGAGATCGCCTTCCGCGCCAACTCTATCGGGATCACGCCGCGGCGGCGGTTGCGCTTCTCGTCCCAGGGTCGTTCCAGCACCATCAGATCGACATGTCCGCCCGAGGCCACGCGGCGAAAGACAGGGTTGTCCGGCGAAAGGTAGAGCGAATCGGGCGCATCCCCGAACAACCCGCCAGCGGTCTCTGCGGCGAGGACGAAGCGCGCAAGGCGGTAGCCGAGGGTGGCCTTGCCGATGCCCGGGCGGCCGGCGATCATCACGGCGTGCGGCATCCGTCCGCCTCGCCACAGCTCCAGCAGCTGGCGCTCGGCATCGGCATGGCCGACCAGGTCGACGGTCAGCCGAGGGTCGCTTCCCGGCTCTCTCATTCGGCCAAACCGAGCCTGGCGCCGACTTCGTCACGAATCCGGCCCGCTACGGTCGGAATATCGCCGTCGGCATCGACCAGGGCACACCGATCGGGCGACTGTGTCGCGATCCGGCGGAAGCCTTCGCGGACACGTTCGTGAAATACACGCTCCATGCGCTCGAACCGCGCGCCGCCGCCCCGGTCGCGCCGGCCGGCACGCGCAAGCCCGGCCTCCACCGGCAGGTCGAGGATGACGGTGAGATCCGGCACGAATCCGTCGAGGACCAGCCGGTAGAGTCGATCGATGTCTTCTGCGGCCACCCCGCCGGCAGCTCCCTGGTAGGCCATGGTCGAATCTGCAAACCGGTCGGAGACCACCCAGGCGCCGGTGGCGAGCGCGGGTTTGATCAGGCGCTCCACGTGGTCGTGCCTGGCCGCGAAGAACAGCAATGTCTCGCTCCAGGGCGACCAGCGGCCGGTCTCGCCTTCGACCAGCAGGCGCCGGATATCCTCTGCCCCGGGCGAGCCGCCCGGTTCCCGCGTCCGCACGATCGAGAGGCCCTGCTTCGCAAGCCAGTCGGCGAGCAGCTTGAGCTGGGTCGACTTGCCCGCGCCCTCGCCGCCTTCCAGCGTGACAAACCGGCCGCGGGCGACGGTCACCGGCTCTTCGTTCAACCGAGCACGAAATGGACGAGCGCCGCCCACACCCGTCCAATCATGCCGGCCTCCGCCACGTTGGCCGCGGCGTAGAGCGGAATGGTGCGGGACTCGATGCCGGGAGCGCTGACCACCAGCCTGGCGACGGCGTCGCCCCGCATCACGGGCGCCGGGACTGGCCCGTCATAGACAACGGCCACCCGCATCTGATCGCGCTGGGTCCGCGGGATGGTAATGCGCACCGGCTCCCCGACCATCAATGGGACCAGTTCCGTCTCGCCGAGCCAGACGTCGGCTTCCTCGACCACTTCGTCCCGGTCGAACAGCTCGACGACCTCGAACTCGCGAAAGCCCCATTCGATGAGGCGTTCGGCCTCGTCCGAGCGGGACTGCGAGGTCTCGAGCCCGTTGATGACCAGCATCAGCCGGCGTCCGTCGCGCTCCACCGAAGCGACCAGACCGTAGCCCGCCGCCTCGGTGTGGCCGGTTTTCAGTCCGTCGGCATCCATGTTGCGGTAGAGCAGCGGATTGCGGTTCTGCTGCGTGATGTCGTTGAAGGTGAACTCGGTCTCGGCGAACAGGGGATAATATTCCGGAAATGTCTCGATGATGTGGGCGGCCAGGATCGCGAGGTCCCGTGCCGTCATCATGTGGGCGGGATCGGGCCAACCGGTGGAATTCTCGAAGTTGCTCCCGGTGAGGCCGATATCCACCGCCTCGCGGTTCATCGCGTCGGCAAAGGCGGCCTCGCTGCCGGAGATGGCCTCGGCGACAACGATGCACGCGTCGTTGCCCGACTGCACGATGATGCCGCGCAGCAGATCCTCCAGACTCACCCGCTGGCCGATCTCCAAAAACATCGAGGATCCGCCGCGCCGCCAGGCAGCCTCCGAGACGGGCATGTGGTCGTCCATGCTGAGCCGGCCGTCGGCAAGCCGCGAGAACACCATATGCACCGTCATCAGCTTGCTCATCGACGACGGCGGCATCGGCTCGTCAGCGTTGCGCTCGGTAAGCACCGTTCCCGTCGCCATGTCGAACAGAATGGCCTCCCGGGCTGACGTCACCATCTCGATCGCGGCGGCCGGCCACGCTGCAGCCACGATCCCCAGGAGGACGGTCAACCGCGCCGCCGTGCATCGCAAGCGCTTGCCACTCTGCATTGCCCGCCCCCAGTTCAGGTCCGCACCGAGGCTTCCCGCGCGCGGCTAGCGGCTTCCGGCCGCGGCGGCCTGGCCGGCGACCGCCTCGACCAGTTCGACCCGCACCTCGGCAATTCCCGCGGACTTGAAACCCAACAACTCCGCCGCACGCTCCGAGACGTCGATGATCCGCCCATATCGTCCGAATTCGCCGCGATCGTTGATCCGCAGCATCACCTGACGCCCGTTGTCCAGATTAGTGACCCGGACCGTGGATGCCAGCGGGAATGTCAGGTGGGCCGCCGTCATGCCGCGGCGGTCGAACACTTCGCCGCTCGCCGTCCGCCGGCCATGGGCGCCGGCACCATACCATGCTGCCTCGCCCTGCTGAACCGCAACCACCTGCAGAGGACCCCCGGGCTCGAACGCGCCACCCGCATGCAGTCGCGAGGGATCGGCTGATCCGGTGCTTCGCTCCTGCACCGCGCGCGCAGTCTCGGCCAGGAAGCGCGGCGTCGTGCAGCCGGCTACCGTGACCACGCCCAGTATCAGCATCACCGCGCCTCGTGGGGCGACGCTGCGCATCGTCCGGTGCGCGTTCAACTTCCGGGCTCGCCGAGCGGCTGGCTCTGTACCGGCACCACCGGCGTCGCCGGCGGCGGCCCGGGTTCGCCGTTGGCCGCCGGCGCGGCCGGTGCCGGCGGCCGGCCACCGCATCCCGTCGCCACGGCCATGGCCAGGGCCAAGGCGGCGGCGGGTCCGATCGGGTTCAGCCTCATGATCTCCTCCAGAGACAGAAAACTGGCCGGCTCGCGAGCGCGAGTCGGTGGCAGCCGCAGTCTAGGCCCATGTCGCGACCGCGGGCAAACCGCAAGACGCGTCTTCGGGCATGGTCCGGGCGTGACTCCGCCAGCCGATTGGGCTCTGGGCAGGCCCGGTTCCTGGTCATACAGTGACGGGACTCCGGAACCGGCAGGACCATGACCAGACCATCCGCTGACGACACCCGACAGAAGACCGCCGCCGTCACCGGTGCTGCCGGCGGGATCGGCGGCGCGCTGGCGGCGGGGTTCGCTGCAGCCGGCTGGCAAGTGCTGGCGGTCGACCGGATTGCCCCTGCCGCCCCTCCCCCTGGTGCGACGGCGGTCCCCCTGGACGTCACCGACGCCGCCGCCGTGCGGGCGTGGGGCGAAGGTCTGGAGACGCTCGATCTGCTGGTCAATGCCGCCGGCATCATCCGGCGCGACGACGAGTTCGATCCCGCGGTGTTCGACCAGGTCGTGGACGTCAACCTCAACGGCGCGATGCGGATGTGCGCCGCAGCCCGGCGAGCGCTGGCCGCCGCCCCCGGCGGCTGTATCATCAATATCGCCTCGATGCTGAGCCTGTTCGGCGGACCGCTGGTGCCCGGCTACACAGCCGCGAAGAGCGGCCTGGCAGGTCTTACCCGTGCGCTCGCGGTCGCCTGGGCGGCGGACGGCATCCGGGTCAACGCCATCGCGCCAGGCTGGATCGAGACGGCGATGACGGAAGCCCTGCGGGAGAACCCCGATCGTTCCCGCGCCATCCTCGGCCGCACGCCGATGGCCCGCTGGGGCAGACCGGAGGATCTGGTGGGTCCCGCCCTGTTCCTGGCCAGCGACGCGGCGGGCTTCGTTACCGGCGTCCTGCTGCCGGTCGACGGCGGCTATGCTGCAGTCTGAACCGCCTTCCAGGGGAGCACTGACGATGACGAGCGACGACGCCGAGGCCCGCATGCCCTACCAACTGGCGATGCCTCCCGAGTCCCTGCCCGAGATCGTGGTGCCGTCCGCAATCCCCGACGACGAGCGGATCTGGGTTCCGCAGGCCGACCATGTCTGGTTCCGCCCGCTCTGCCTCAACGCCAGCCAGGGCTACTGGGTCAATCTGCTGAAGGTCACCCGCTCCGGCGTGCTCAGCCGTCATCGCCATCCCAACCCCGTGCACGGCTTCGTGCTCCGCGGCCGCTGGTACTACCTCGAGCATGACTGGGTGGCGGAGACCGGCTCCTATGTGTTCGAGCCTCCTGGCGAAACCCATACGCTCGTAGTGCCCGACGACGTTCAGGAGATGATCACCCTGTTTCAGGTCAACGGGATCATGTCCTATGTGGACCCTTGGGGAAAACCAACGGGTTATGAGGATGTCTTCACCAAGATTGCAATGTGCCGGAAGCACTACGAGTCGATCGGCCTGGGGCGTGACTACGCCGATCGGTTCATTCGCTGACGGCGGGCGGACTTCGTCAACGGCATCTCCTCGAAACCGGCGCGTCGAGCTGGCTCTGCGGTCAGTGGTTCCAGGCCGGAGCCCCAAGGTTGATCTGGCTCGAGTTGGTCAGGATGCCGGCGCTGGCACCGGCCGCTCCACCGAGAATCGCACCGCCAGCCAGGTCCTCGTCGATCAGGGCAGCACCGATGAGGCCGGCTCCTGCGCCGAGCGCCGCACCGGAGAGCCCCCGGTCGATCGGATTGTTGCCGCATCCGGCGAGGGCGGCAACGAGGGCTGCCGACATGCCGATGGTGGCGAGCTTGTGCATCATGGTCCCATCCTCCGCACGTGCGAGCGCCGGGTGGCGCCGTCGAGAGGAGTCTGGCGCGGCAGCGCTTACGGTGGCATGCAGTCGGCGTTATTTCTGTTTAAGCATGCGGCCCCGACCGAACGCGCCCATCAGCGCCGCTTCCAAATGCCGTCAAATCAGCAGGATCACCATGAGCTGGCAGCCGGACAGAGACCCCGTTCTGGGCGACAGCGTCGCCTCCGACTCCCTTGACCTGGTCATCGTGCCTCGGGCGCGCGACATCGGCGGCTTCGAAGTGCGCCGCGCCCTGCCGCATGCGAAGCGCCGAATGGTCGGGCCGTTCATCTTCTTCGACCAGATGGGCCCGGTGCAGTTCGTTCCCGGCCAGGGCATCGACGTGCGCCCGCACCCGCATATCGGGCTGGCCACGGTCACCTACCTGTTCTCGGGCCGGATCATGCACCGCGACAGCGAGGGCAACGCGCTCGAGATCGCGCCGGGCGCGATGAACCTGATGACCGCAGGCAGCGGCATTGCGCATTCCGAACGCACGCCCGTCTCGGCGCGCGCGAGCGGTGGCCTCATGTCTGGCATCCAGAGCTGGATCGCGTTGCCCGCCGCACACGAGGAGGTGGCTCCAACGTTCCAGCACTTCCCGGCGGCGAGCCTGCCCGCGGTCGAGGATGGCGGCCTCCGCGCGCGAATCATCGCCGGATCGGCGTTCGGCCTCGTTTCGCCGGTCGGGCGGCTGTCGGACTGGTTCTACGTCGAGGTGACGCTCGCCGCCGGGACCTCGGCACCGTTGGACGCCGACCATGAGGAGCGTGCGATCTATGTGGTGGAAGGCACAGTGGAGATCGCCGGCGAGACCTTCGAGGCCCCGCAGCTCCTGGTCTTCCGCCCCGGCGACCGGATCACGATCCGCGCGACAGCCGACGCTCGCCTGATGCTGCTTGGCGGTGCGGCCATGGACGGACCACGCCATATCTGGTGGAATTTCGTTTCCTCCCGCAAGGAGCGCATCGAGCAGGCCAAGGAGGATTGGAGAAGCGGCCGGTTCCGGACAGTCCCCGGCGAAACCGAGTTCATCCCACTCCCCGAGTGACCAGCAGGGGATCGCCCGAGCGCCCGCAGCTTCAGGAAGGACAACAGCGAATGCTTCAACGCGATTTCATGCGGCCGGGCCGCTCGGTCAGCATCGCCGAACACGGGATGGCTGCGACGTCGCATCCGCTGGCCACCCTGGCCGCAGTGGACGTCCTGCGGGCAGGCGGCAACGCGGTGGATGCAGCGCTGGCAGCGGTCGCACTGCAGTCGGTCGTCGATCCGCACATGACCGGGATCGGCGGCGACTGCTTCGCGCTGCTGGCGATGGCCGGCCAGGCGCCGGTGGCGCTGAACGGCTCCGGACGCGCGCCATCCGCCATTGCGCTCGACAGCTTCCTCGAGCGCGGCGTTCGCGAGATCGACGATCTCAGCGCCGACTCGGTCACCGTGCCGGGCGCGGCGGCGGCGTGGTGCCACCTGGCCGGGACCTACGGCCGGATCGGCCTCGACCAAGCCCTTGCACCGGCCATTGCCGCGGCCGAGGACGGGTTCATGATCACTCCGCGGGTCGCCCATGACTGGGAGGTCTACAAGGAGCGGCTGCAGCGCCATGCCGATGCGTCGGCGCACTTCCTGCCGGGCGGCCGGGCGCCGCGCACCGGCGAGCGGTTCCGCCAGACCGCCCTGGCCCGCACGCTGCGCCGGTTGGCCCGCGAAGGCCGCAGCGCCTTCCACGAGGGGGAGGTCGCAGCCGACATCGTCGCCACGCTCCGCGCCGCCGGGGGCGTGCACCGGGAAGAGGACTTTGCCGGGTACGACTGCTTCGAGACAGCTCCGATCAGTGCCAGCTATCGCGGCTACGACCTGCTGGAGTGCCCGCCGAACGGCCAGGGGCTCGCCGCGCTGATCCTGGCCCGTATCCTCGATGGCTTCGACCTCGCCGACCCCAGCCTCTGCGAGGTCGATCGCATCCACCTGCTCGCCGAGGCGACCAAGGCTGCCTATGCCGCCCGGGACCGGCTGATCGCCGACCCGGCGCACATGACGGTGAGCCCAGCCGCAGTGCTGGACGAGGCATGGATCGGGGAGGTGCGCGGCAGGATCAGCCTGGACCGGGCCGGTCCGCCGGTGCCCTGGGCCGACCCGTCGCACCGCGACACGGTCTATGTCACCGTCGTCGACGCCGACCGCAATGCCGTCTCGCTGATAAACTCGGTCTACCAGGCCTTCGGTAGCGGCATCTATGCCGCGAAGTCCGGCGTGCTGCTGCACAACCGCGGCAGCGGCTTCTGCCTCCAGCCGGGCCACCCCAATGCGATCGGCCCCGGCAAGCTGCCGTTCCACACCATCATCCCGGCGCTGCTGGCGCGCGAGGGCCGCATCCAGATGTCTTTCGGCGTCATGGGCGGTCACTACCAGGCGGTGGG
>JBHJOG010000267.1:0-27403 GCA_050329975.1 Alphaproteobacteria bacterium
AATATCATCACCCCCTGAGGAGACCTCACATGCGCATCCTGACGTCGGCCGCCCTCGGGGCGGCTTTTTTGTTGTCGGCGGCGGTCGGGCGGGAGCTGGTGGCGGAGGAGTGCGTGCCGCTGGCTGCGGTCGAGGCGGCGGCCGAGCGGCACGGGATCGCGGTCGTCCACGACCTGCGCGGGCCGGATGCGGCGGCGTGGCTGGCGGACTGGAACGCGGTGCCGCCGGCAACCGGCCTCGCCGGCGACCAGGTGGTGCTGCTCGACCGGATGCCCTCCCCCGATCGGCCGGGGCAGGTGCCGACAGTGCTGGTCATGGTGTTCGCCGACGGGTGCCTGGCGGCCTGGTGGGAAGAGGGCCGGGGGCTGGTGGATCGGATCACCGGCCGCGTGGTGCCCGGCGCATGAACGCGGTCACCCGGGCCTCGGGCGGACGAGCATCGGGCGGACGGGCGACGGGCGCGCTCGACAAGGAGGCGGCCGACCTGGAGACGCACGTCGCGCTCTGCCAGCAGCGTTACGAGTCGCTGGAACGGCGGCTGGAGGCGCTGGAAGCGACGCTGTCGCAGCTGCTGTGGACGGTCGCCGGCGGTTTCGGCTCCGTCCTGGCGGTGATGCTGGGCGCGATCCTGGCCGGCGGCGCCTGAGGCGCAATGAACCCCCCTTTGTCGGCTGCAGCCACCTGGAGGAACCATGACCAAGACTCCGCGCTCGATCCGCAACAACAACCCCGGCAACATCCGGGTCGGCGACCCATGGCGCGGCCTGGCGACGCCGGCGGAGATGACGCCGGAGCAGAAGGCCGAGACGGCGTTCTGCGTGTTCTCCGCCCCGAAATGGGGCTTCCGGGCGATGGCGGTGATCCTGATGGCCTATCAGGACCGCCACCGCCTGCTCTCGGTTGCGGCGATGATCGACCGCTGGGCGCCGCCGCACGAGAACAATACCGCGGGTTACGTCGCCCGGGTCTGCACGGCGCTGGGCGTCAGCCGCGACGCGACGGTCGACGTACAGGACTGGCGGGTGGCGCGCGCGCTGGTCGAGGCGATCGCACGGGTCGAGAGCGGCGGCGCCTTTCCGTGGAGCGACGCCGAGGTCGACGAGGGGCTGAAGCTGGCCGGCATCCCCAGGCCGCAGGTGCCGGCGACCCGCGACCCGGCGGTGGTCGGCGGGGCGGGGCTAACCGCGGTGGGTATCGTCGCGGCGATCCACGAGGCACGCGAGATCCTGGAAAGCGCGCGGCCGCTGGCCGAGGCCGCCGGCGGGACCGCGGCAGCGGTGCTGAGCGCCGGTGTCGCGGTGGCGGCGATCGGCTTCGTGATCTGGCGGCTGGTGCTGCAGCGGCGGCGGGTGGAGGCATGACGGCGTGCCGGCTCGCTCCGGGGGACGCTCGCCGGCGGGTGCCGCGACGGCGTTTGACAGGCCCGGTGCGATCTGCGAAAAACCGGCCCTCTCCAGGGACGGAGCGTGGCGCAGTCCGGTAGCGCACTTGACTGGGGGTCAAGGGGTCGTGGGTTCGAATCCCGCCGCTCCGACCAATAAAAACAAGGCCTTAAGGAGAGGGGCACAGAAGGCAGGGGGTCCGGGGTCGCGGCAGGGGTGACGCTTGCCGTCGCCTTGCGTACCGACTCGCCGGTGTGGCGCGGCTGTCGCCGCGGCGCGGGGCTCGCCGCAAAGCCGACCGGCTGGCCTTTCGATTGTGTGCTCAACCTTTCACCCGCGGTCTGGCCGGCCCAGGAGGCGTGCAAGCCCAATGTCCTCGATGTTTGAGGAACTGGACTATCGAGCGACGCCGATCGGTGCGTTGAGCCTGAGGCGCCGGCGCGAACTGACGCTCGACGTCGATGTCTTCGAGATCAAACTCGACGACGCGTTTCTGATGTCCAGCCTGTTCACCGCGTCAGAGATCGCTCTTGCCCGGCTGGGCCTTGCCGCGCTGCCCGGGGAGCGCCTCGACGTCGTGGTCGGCGGGCTCGGTCTCGGCTACACCGCGCAGGCGGTTCTCGAGGACGGGCGGGTCGGCTCGCTGATCGTGATCGAGTTGCTGGACGCGGTGATCGACTGGCACCGCACCGGTCTTCTTCCCACCACGCCGGGGCTGAGCGCAGATGCGCGCTGCCGGCTGGTTCAGGGCGACTTTTTCGCCATGGCCGCCGGCGCGTCGGGGTTCGATCCCGTCGCATCCGGACGCCGCTTCGACGCCATCCTGGTCGACATCGACCACGCGCCGGATGCCCTGCTCGATGCGCGCAGCTCAGGCTTCTATCGCCGCGAAGGCCTGCACGCGCTGGCGTCCCATATCAAGCCAGGCGGCGTTTTCGGGCTGTGGTCCAACGAGAGGCCCGACCCGGCGTTCACCGAGACGCTGTCGAGCGTGTTCGCCGAGGCCTGGGCCGAGCCCGTGACCTTTCACAATCCGCTGCAGGACAGGCCCGTCACGCAGACAGTCTATCTCGCCCGCACCGCCGGCATGGCGAACCCGGGCGGATGACCGTTGAGCCGGCCGAAAGAGGGTACCCGGTCCGGTCCATGGCGCCGGCAGCCTGCCCGGTGTGCCGGGCGGGCGGACCGCGGCCGTTCATGCCGGTCGACGGACGAGACTACTGGCGATGCGACACCTGTGCCGCCCGCTTTCTCGACCCGCGCCAGCATCCGTCGCGTGCTGCGGAGCGCGCCCACTATCTTCGCCACGAGAACCATAGCGACGATCCCGGCTATCGCCGCTTCCTCGCCCGATTGGCGGTTCCGTTGCTGGCGCGGTTGCCCGCCCGATCGCATGGCCTCGACTACGGATGCGGCCCGGGGCCGGCGCTGGCTGCCATGCTGGGCGAGGCCGGCCATGACGTGGCGCTGTACGATCCGTTTTTTCATCCCGATCCGGGTCGGCTGGAGCGGTCCTACGACTTCGTGACCTGCACCGAGGCGGCCGAGCATTTTCACCGGCCGGCGGATGAGTTCGACCGGCTCAAGGCGTTGGTCCGACCGGGTGGCTGGCTGGCGATCATGACGTGCTTCCAGACCGATGATTCCCGGTTCGCAGACTGGCATTATCGCAGGGATCCTACCCACGTCGTGTTCTATCGCGAACACACCTTGCGGCACCTGGCGGCGGCCGCCGGATGGTCCTGTGAGGTGCCGGGCAAGGATGTCGCCCTGATGCAGCGGCCGCAAGGACGCGTATAGACCCATCGTCAAGACAACCGCATTTGCGCCATTATTGCCTGATCCGCTCGTGAACGAGCGCGACAGGCGGGGCGATCGGGATGCGGCTGTCAATTCGGATGCGACGTGTGGTGGCCGGCGTCGGCCTGTCGATGGGCCTGGCGGTGGCGGTACAGGCCGGCGCACAGGCCGCCGAGCCCGGATCGACGACCATCACCCTGTTCGACGGGGTCGGCGTCCTGGAGGACCTGACCGCCTATGCGATCGGGAGGGCCGAACTGACGCCGACCGAGGACCGGATCCTCGGCTTCGCCGCGGGCCAGGCGCTCGGCTGGATCGGCGACAGCGTCAGCCTCGATGTCGAGGCGCAGGTGGTCCATCACTACGGCCGCGGCGCGTTCTGGGAGCTCGGCACGACGCTGGTCGCCCGCTGGCAGGGCGTGACGGTGCCGAAGTGGTTGGGCGGATGGCGGCTGCTGGAAGGCTGGTCGGTCGGCATCGGCCCCAGCTTCACCACCGAGATCCCGCCGCTGGAGGCCGATCGCGGGCGGGTCAGCTACGTGCTGAACCAGCTGATGATCGAGTTCCTCGACCCGGTTCCCGAGGGCGCGCCGGTGCAGCCGGTCGACCGTATCCACCACCGCTCCGGCATCTTCGGCCTGATCAACGGGATCGTCGGCGGCTCCGACTATATCGGGCGCGGACTCCGGTTCCGGTTCTAGTCCAGGTCTAGAACCACACGTCTGCGATGCAGCGGCCGTCGCGCGGCAGGTCGTCGAAGCTGTGCAGGCCGTCGAAGCGCTGGAGCGGTATCTCCGCCACCGCCTCGGGCTCGGCGAGGCGGAGATTGACCGCGATCCTGGTCCGGCCGTCGTCGCCCGGCTTCAGCCCGCGCCAGCTGACGAGGTTGCCGCAGGTCCGGCAGAAGTTGAAGGAGAGCGACGATCCCGGTCCCCGGGTGAATGGGGTGAGCTTCCCCTGCGGATCGTCGATGCGGATGCCGTAGCCGTCGTAGTCATAGGCCCAGAGCGCGCCGGAGCGGCGGCAGGCCGTGCAGTTGCAGATCGTCGCGTCCGCGATCTCGCCGGCAAAGGACCAGCCCACCGACCCGCACAAGCACCGGCCGCGCATCACCCGCCCGGCCGCCGAATTCACCGCTTCGTCGGACATCGTCGCGATCCTCGAGTTGAGTGATCGACAGGAACAGTGCACGCCCATGGGAATATCCCACGATTCCGTCAGGTGAGAAAGTGATCCAGTTCGCTTCGAGCGGGGCCTAAGCGGCGGGCGCCCGGCGGAGTACCTTGGCGATCTCTGCGGCCAGCTGTTGCTGATGGTACGGCTTGCCGAGCCGGGGCAGGTCGATGTCGGCCTCGGCCGGCAACTCGCCGTAGCCGGTGGCCAGCAGGATCGGCAGGTCGGGCTTGAGCGCGCGAGCCGCCTTCGCCAGGTCGGCGCCGGTCATCTGCGGCATCGCGTAGTCGGTGATCAGCAGGTCGATGTGTCGGCCGTTGCGCAGGATCTCGATGGCCTTGGCTCCGGAGCTGGCCTCGATGACCGTGTGGCCCAGATCCTCCAGCATGTCGGCGGTGCTCATGGCGATCAGGATGTCGTCGTCGACGACGAGGATGGTGGCGCTGGGCGTCTCTACCGTCCCCGGTTCGGCAGCCTCGGTTCGCTCGGGGACCGCTGCGACGGTGGTGGCGGGCAGCCAAAGCTCCGCGACGGTCCCACGGCCGACTTCGCTGGAGAGCCGCAGCGCGCCGTTCAGCTGCAGGGCCAGGCCCTCGATCATCGAAAGGCCGAGCCCGGTTCCCTTGCCGACTTCCTTGGTGGAGAAGAACGGCTCGGTCGCCTTCTTCAGCGTCCCGGCGTCCATGCCATGGCCGGTGTCGGTCACGGTCAGCCGGATGTAGGATCCAGCCGGCAAGCCGTCATCTCCCGATGCGGCCGCGAGGTCGGCCTCGATGGTGAGCGTGCCGCCTTCCGGCATCGCGTCGCGCGCGTTGACCACCAGGTTCAGCAGGGCGAGCTCGAGCTGGTTTGCGTCGACGAGCGCCGGCGGCAGCGTCTTCGGAAGCTCGATCCGCAACTCGATTCCAGGTCCGACCGAGCGCTGGATCAACTCGGTCATGCCGATGACGAGGTCGATCAGGCTCCGCGGCTCGACCTTCAGTTCCTGGCGGCGTGCGAAAGCGAGCAGGCGCTGCGTAAGCGCCGCGCCCCGGCGGGCGCCCCGCTCCGCGCCGTCGATGAGGCGCGCGGTCCGGGGATCGGGGGGAACATGTTTGCGCAGCAGGTCCAGATTGGCCAGCACCGCCATCAGGAGATTGTTGAAGTCGTGCGCGACGCCGCCGGTGAGCTGGCCGATCAACTCCATCTTCTGCGCCTGGCGCAGTTGCTCTTCCGCCCGCTCCCGCTGCTCGATCTCCGCCAGGACATCGGCGTGGGCCCGGGTCAGCTCGGCGGTGCGCTCGGCGACCCGCTGCTCCAGCGTCTCGTTGAGCAGCCGCAGGTTCTCCTCTGCTGCCTTGCGGTCCGTGATGTCCGAAGTGACGCCGACCAGCCGTGGACCGACTCCCGTAAGGTCGGTCACCACACGGGCCCTGACCTCGGCCCAGTGAACACTGCCGTCGGGCCAGACAATCCGGTATTCGACGGCGTAGTCGGTGCCCTTGAGCAGACTGACCCGCATGGCCTCGCGCGTGCGGGCCACGTCGTCGGGATGGATGCTGTCGACCAGATCCTGATAGGAGAAGGGTCCGTCCGCAGGGCGGCCGGAGAGCGTCTTGCACGTCGCGGACGCGGTCAGGGTCCAGGTGGTCAGGTCCAGTTCCCAGGTCCCGAGCCGCCCGGCCAGCAGCGCAGTCCGCAGGCGCTCCTCGCTCTCGTGCAGCGCCTCGATCCGGGCGCGCGCCTCGAACTGCCGCAGCCTGCCCTTGACGGCGCTACCGGCGACACTCACGAACGTCATCGGGTGGAACGGTCGTTCCAGGAATGTGACGTTGCCCAGCAAGTCGGACAGCGGACGCGCACCCAGGCTTGGCTCGGGAGATGCCCCGCGGCGGGTCAGGATGATGAAGGCCAGGTCGGACCAGCTGGGCTGTCCTGCTACCCAGGCTGCGACCGGCCTCAAGTCCGCCGCCCGTGCGGCCTCTTCGGTGACGACGACGAACCAGGCATCCTCGTCCAGCCGGTCCTGCAGGTCCGGCATGTCGCGACAGAGATGGCTGCCGATTCCAGCCTCCCGGAGCAGTGCACCAGCGAGTGCCGCATCGCGCCCATGCGGCGCCAGGATGAGCGCCTGCGCCGTGGCCAAACTGGGAATCGGCGTCACTCGCTTGCGGCAGACTTGTCCATCGCGTCGGGGTGGCCGACAAATGTCGGCACGCCGTGAAGCACGCCATGGAACCGTAGGGGGGGACCCAGACTCAGGCCGCGGTTGCCGATCTGGAACTCACGAATCGTCGGCTCATGTGCGCCGGTCCGCTTCTTGATCACCGAAACTGCGCGACGGATCCGACCTTCAGCCTCGAAGTAGCGAAGCAGGATCACCGTATCGGCCAGATAGGTGACATCCACTGGCGGTTTCAGGTCCGCGATGAGCCCGTGCTGCGCGACTGTCAGAAATGTGGTCGCACCCTGCCGGTTCAGGAACTGCAGCAGCTCGTGAATGTGCAGCAGGAGGGAGCCTTCGGAAGGCATGGCGGCGGTGTAGCCGTTCAGGCTGTCGATCACGACGGTCTTTACCTGGGCGTTCTCGACATGGGTGCGGACCTTGCTGGCGAACTCTCCGGGAGACCGTTCGGCCGTGTCGACCTGTTCGATATGAAGCGAGCCTGCATCGCGCATCTTCTCCAGGTCGATTCCCAAGGTGCGGGTTCGCTCGAACAGCAGGCCGAGCTCCTCGTCGAAAATGAACATCGCCGCCTTCTCGCCGCGCCGGATCGCTGCGGCGACGAACTGGAACACGAAGGTGCTCTTGCCCGTTCCGGCGGGGCCGAGCAGCAGCGTGCTCGAGCCCTGCTCGATGCCACCGCCCAGCATTGCGTCGACCTCGGCATTGTCGCAGGTCATTTGCTTGCGAGCGTAGCGGGTGTGGTGCTCGGCGGCGACCAGGCGGGGAAAGACCGTGACGCCACCCCTCACGATGCGGAAGTCGTGGTAACCGCCGTGGAATGCCTGTCCCCGATATTTGGCGACGCGCAGGCGGCGCTTCTCCGCGCCGTAGTCGCGTACCACCTCCTCAAGGCAGATCACGCCGTGCACGATGCTGTGAACCGTTTGGTCCGTCGCCTCCGATGTCAGGTCGTCCAGCAACAGGACGGTGGCTCCGTGGCTTGCAAAAGAATGCTTGATGGCCAGGATCTGCCGTCGATAGCGCAAGGAGCTTTGCGCCAGCAGGCGGATCTCCGACAGGCTGTCCAGGACGACGCGCGTCGGGTTGACCTGCTCGAACATGTCGAAGATCCGCCTGGTCGTTTCGCCGAGCTCCAGATCGGACGAGTAGAGCAGGCTCTGTTCCTGATCGCTGTCGAGCAGGGTTTCAGGGGGTGCGAGCTCGAAGACCGTGATGGCGTCACCGAGCGTCCAGCCATGCGAGGCTGCTCCCGCCCGCAACTCGCGCTCGTTTTCGGACAGCGTGATATAGAGACCGCGCTCACCGACTTCCGCGCCCTCGAGCAGAAAACGGAGCGCGATCGTTGTCTTCCCGGTTCCGGGCTTGCCCTCCAGAAGGAAGACATGCCCTGCTGCCAGGCCACCGTTGAGAATGGTGTCGAGGCCGGAGACGCCTGTCCTGGCCTTGTTGTCGGGACTAACCTCCAGTTCCATCACTTCTCCAAAGGTGTCTGCCCGCAGCCGAGCGCCGAGGGCGTGCTGCCCTCGACCGGTCCCCGGGAGTGCGGATGATCGTCGGCGCGGGGACGTGTTCTAGCTCGGGTCAGGAGCACCGCCTCGAAAACACTGGCGCCAGCCCAGTCACGATCCCTGAAACTTTCGATCCGGCCCGCAGCAACTGCTGCCGAAGGCTAGCGGTACTCTCCAATCCGGATCAAGCATTCGAGATCTTACGAGTAAAATGGACCTGACGACGCCGATGCCCAGTCCGGGAGTGTTAAACAATGTTTGGCCGCCAGCGTGACATCGAGCGGGTGTCCAGCACGTCGCGCAGGCCGTCGCCGAGCAGGTTGAAGCCGAGCACGCTGATCACGATCGCAAGCCCGGGATAGATCGCTTGCATCGGGGCGAGGCTGGTCAAAGTCTGCGCGTCGAACAGCATCTTGCCCCAGCTGGGATGCGGCGGCTGGATGCCGAGCCCAAGGTAGCTCAGGCCGGCGTCGGCGAGGATCGCGACCGCGAACTGCGTCGTTGCCTGGACGACCAGCAGCCCGGCGATGTTCGGCAGGATGTGGGTCAGGGCGATCCGCGGCATGGTCTGGCCGAGGGCCTGGGCGGCGCGGACGAACTCGCGCGCCAGCAGGGTCTTCGCCGCGCCGCGGGCCAGCTGGGCGAACACGGGGATGTTGAAGATGCCGATGGCCACGATCGCATTGATCGCGCCGGGACCCTGCCAGGCGGTGATCAGGACCGCCGACAGGATGGCGGGAAAGGCGAAGACGAAATCCGAGCAGCGCATCAGGATCGATTCGAGCAGTCCGCCCTCGATCGCGGCGACCAGCCCGATGCCGATGCCGATCACCGATCCGATGCTGACCGCAACGACGCCGACCATGAGGGCATTGCCGGCCCCGAGCATGATCCGGGTCAGGACGTCGCGGCCATAGAGGTCGGTGCCCAGCGGGTGTGCCCAGCTCGGCTCGGCGAACTTGTCGGCGATCGACTGCGTGTCGATCGAGTAGGGCGTCCAGACGGTCGAGACCAGCGCCAGCAGCACGACGGCCAGCGAGATCGCACCGCCGATCAGCAGGCTCGGGTGCCGCAGGGCGGCCGAGGCGACCGTCCGGCTATGTGCCATGGCGGGCGAGCCGGATCCTGGGATCGAGCAGCAGGTAGCTGACGTCGACCAGGAAATTGACAAGGACCACCATCGCCGCCAGCAGAAGGACCACGCCCTGGACCACGACCAGGTCGCGGTTGCTGATCGACTGCAGGATCAGCCGGCCGAGCCCGGGGAGGGTGAAGACACCCTCGATGACGATCGCGCTGGCGACGAGGAACGACAGCTGCAGCCCGATCACGGTCACGATCGGGATCAGCGCATTGCGCAGCGCGTGGCCGATCATGACGCGGCTTCGGCTCAGGCCCTTGGCGCGGGCCGTGCGCACATACATCTCGCCCATGACCTCGATGACTGAGGTGCGCACGACGCGCGCCAGGATCGCCGCCTGCGGGAGGGCGAGCGATATCACCGGCAGCACCAGCGCCTCGACACCCGGCCACAACCCCGCCCGCCAGCCGGGGAAGCGGCCGGCCGGCAGCAGGCCGAGCGTGGTCGCGAACAGCATGATCAGCAGAAGGCCGAGCCAGAAGTTGGGGATCGCCACCCCGACCTGGGTGAAGGCCATGATGCCGTAGTCCCCCGCGCGCCTATGGAAGGCAGCCGCGACCACGCCGAGCGGGATCGCCAGCAGCGTCGAGAGCACGATCGCCCCGACGGCAAGCGGCAGGCTGACTTCCATGCGTTCGAGGATCAAGGCGGTGACCGGCTCCCGGTAGGTGTACGAGATGCCGAAGTCGCCGGTCAGGATCCCGCCCACCCAACCGACATAGCGGACGAACGCGGGCCGGTCGGTGCCGAGTTCCGCCCGCAGGGCGGCCAGCGTGTCGGGGCGTGCGTTGACGCCAAGCATCAACTCGGCCGCATCCCCCGGCAGCAGGTCGACCAGCAGGAACACGATGACGCTGGCCGCCGCAAGGGTCGCGGCCAGACCGAGCAGCCGTCGGGCGAGCAGGCTCAGCATCGGGTGCGGCGCCTGCGGGTGAACCGGGCGCCGGGCGTTACTCCGCCCAGGCGACGCCGGTCATGTCGTTGGCCTGGATCGGGCTGTTCACCCACATGCCCGTGAGCTGGCTGTCCCACACCCCGAGCTTGGCCAACTGGAACAGGAACACGTTCACGGCGTCGTCGGCGATCACCTGCTGCGCCACGCCGTAGAGAGCATATTGCGCATCCACGTCCGGGGTGTTCGCGAGCTCGTCGAGGAGGGCGCGCATCTCGTGGCCGTCGTAGTTGAAGTAGTAGGTCTCGCGGGCGTAGATGCCGATGTCGAGCGGCTCGGTATGGGAGACGATCGTCAGGTCGTAGTTGGTGTTGGTGAACACCGCGTCGAGCCACTGCGCCCACTCCACCGGCTCGATCTCGGCGGTGATGCCGACCTGGGCCAGTTGCGACGCGATGATCTCGCCGCCGCGGCGGGCGTAGCTCGGCGGCGGCAGGATCAGCCGGACCGTCAAGCCGTCGGCGTGGCCGGCCTCGGCAAGCAGCGCGCGCGCCGTCTCCGGGTCATAGGGATAGAGGCCGGTCAGGTCGACATAAGCCGGGTGATGAGGGGCGAAATGGCTCCCGATCGGCGTGCCGTAGCCGAACATGGCGCCGTCGACGATGTCCTGGCGGTTGATCGCGTGGGCCAGCGCGCGGCGCACGCGAAGATCGTCGAACGGCGGGCGGGCGTGGTTGATCGCCAGGATGGTCTCGCCCTCGGTGGTGCCGATGGCGACGGTGAAGGCGGGGTCGGACTCGAACTGGGCGAGCGTCTCGGGCGCACCCATGTTCGGGAAGGCGTCGATATCGCCGGCCAGCAGGGCCTGGACCTGCGCCGCGGCGTCCGGGATCACCTGGAAGGTGATTTCGGCCAGCGCCGGCTGGTCGCCCCAATAGCCGTCATAGCGCTGCAGGACCACCCGGTCGCCGCTGACCCAGCGCTCGAAGCGGAACGGGCCGGTGCCGATCGGGTTGTTGCCGTTGCCGTCGGCCGACTCCGGCGCGACGATCACGGCATCCCCCCAGCCCATGTTCCACGGGAACTGAGCCTGCGGGACCGACAGGGTGACGCGAACCTCGTGGGGGCCCGGCGCCTCGACGCTTTCGATCGCGTCGAACAGCACCTTCTGCGCGTTCACGCTGTCCTCGGCACGCGCCCGATCCAGCGAGAACACGACGTCTTCGGCGTCGAAGGACGTGCCGTCATGGAAGGTGACGCCCTGGCGCAAGCGGAAGACATAGGTCAGCCCGTCATCGGATATGTCCCAGGACTCGGCCAGCGCCGGCTGCACCGCGCCGGTCTCGTCGATCCGCGTCAGGCCTTCGAACAGGTTCGCGTAGACGACCTCGTCGATCGCAGCGGCAGCACCCGCCGTCGGATCCAGGTGCGGCGGCTCCAGGCCCAGGCCGACGATGACGTCTTCGCGCTGGGCGTGGGCTGCCAGGGCGGTTGCCGCGACGATCGCGCCGGACAGGCAAAGGGTCCGCATTACACCGAAACCGGCCATCACTTCAGCTCCCCGCTTGCGACGAATGCCGGTCACGATAGCTGGGCAGTGGGCCATTTGAAACCGCCTCATAGACCCCGCGTGCGATCGCCCGGGCGACGCAGTCGGCGGCCAGGGCACCGATCAACGTGGCGTCCGGCGTCGAGCCCGGGGGACGCTCGCCGGTTGCGAGCACGAACAGGGCATCGCCGTCGAACGGACCGTGGGCCGGCCGAATGGCGCGGGCGAGGCCGTCCTGCGCCATGATGGCGACCCTCCGGGCAGCAGGCTTGGTCAGCGTCGCATTGGTCGCCACGGCGACCAGGGTCGTATTCTCCCGCTCGGCCGGCGCGGGAAGATCAAGTCGATCCTGCGGGTGCGTCGGTGGCGGCAGCCCGCCGAACTCCGCGTTACGCTCGAACGGCCAGGCCCAGAACTGGGGCAGGCCGGGGAGGGTGACGGCCCCGCCGGAATTGACCACGGCAAGGGCGGCGACCACGAGCCCGTCCACCGTGACCGAAGCCGTACCGAGCCCGCCCTGCAACGATCCGGCCTTGGTGCCGTAGCCGGCGCCGACGCTGCCGAGGGCGGTCTCCCGGCTGGCCGCATCCAGCGCCTCCCGGCCGAGCGCGCGGTAAGGCGGGGTCTCGCCCCAGGCCTTGTCGCCGCCGTTCAAGAGGTCGAAACAGATCGCTGCGGGGACGATCGGAACGATCGCACCGCGGTGGTCGTAGCCGCGACCCCGTGCGCCGAGCAGGCCGGCGATCGCCGAGGCAGCCTCCAGGCCATAGGCCGAACCCCCGGAGAAGACCAGCGCATCGATGCGGTCGACGGTGGCCGCGAGGTCCAGCAGGTCGGTCTCGCGCGTCCCGGGGCCGCCGCCCCGCACGTCGACGGCGGCGACCACCGGCCGGTCGGGAAGAATGACCGTGACGCCGGTGCGCACCCGCGGATCGTGGGCATGGCCGACCCTGATGCCGGGCACGTCGCACAGGCTGTTGCCTGGACCGGCGGCGTAGGTCGGGCCCGGCATCAGAAGCCGGCCGACGAATCGAGCGGGAAGATCGGGCGGCGGACGTGGCGATAGGGCAGCACCGCGTTGTCGGACGTCGTCACGCCGTTCCCGTCGCAGGTCAGCGTGTGGCGCGCAACTGCGCCCATGCCCGCCCGATAATGGATTCGTGACTTGAGCAACAGGTACCGGGTCGACGCCGGGTCGATGCCCACACTGTGGAACAGGCCGGCGTCCCAAGGCTCGTGGTGCTTCGAGACGATGATGATCCGCATCTGGCCGTTGCCGGCCACGTCGAGCACTGCCGTCGGTCCCATATGGACGGTGACGCCCGTATACATCGGGCCTTCCACCCGGTAGGAGCCGTCGGTCAGCTTCGAGACGACCCCTTCGATACGCAGCGGCGTGCCCTCGCGCCCGATGCTGGGCATCGGGGTGCGCCCGCCGAGGTCGAGCGCCACCCGCGCGCCTTCGCCGACGGAACGCATGACCTCGACCGCCGCCGGGTCCCACACCGCGGCGACAACCACACCATGCAGCCCCTGGCGAAGGGCTTCGGCGATCACGGTCATGTCGTCCTGGGTGCCGCCGGAGCCGCAGTTGTCGGCGTGGTCCAGCAGGACGACGGGACCTTCCGTCAGGGCCTTGGCAGCCGAGATCGTCGCCGGCAGCGGCCGGGCCCGGTAGACGAAATCCTCGCGCCGGTCCCACAGCGCCCGGGCCAGGGTGCCGGCGGCGCGCCGCGCCAGATCGGCGTCCGCATCGGCAACGACGACGGCCGAGCTGCCGGCATCCGCGATGTCGGCATGAGGGAAACCGCCGAAGACTGTCGCCGCGAGCACGCCTTGGCTCCGCTCAGTCGCGCGTGCCAGCGCGATCAATTCGCGCATCGGCGAATCGTCGGTTCCCTGCCGCAGGGTCTGGCTGAGCAGCGGCGGCCGTTCCCAGGCGATTACCGGCCGGCAGCGGCCGGCGACGGCATCGAGCACGATCTGTCCGACCTGGCGACCAACCGCATACATGTCGGTATGGGGATAGGTCTTGTAGCCGATCAACGCAGTGCAGTTTGCAGCCATGGCCGCGGTCAGGTTGCAGTGCAGGTCGCAGGTGACGGCGATCGGCAGGCCCGGCCGCCGGGCGCGTATCCGGCGCAGGAGCTCGCCTTCGCCGTCGGTCAGGTGTTCGGCGACCATCGCGCCGTGCAAATCCAGCATGGCGAGGTCGATGTCGTCGTCGAGAGCATCGATGATGGCGGCCGCCAGGTGCTCATAGGCCTCCCGGAGGACCGGGCCGCCCGGCATGGCCTCGGCCGCGACCGGCGTGACCACCTCCGCTCCGACCGCCTCGGCGAGATCGAGGTAAGCCGCCATCGGCATGCCGGTACCGCGATAGGCCTCGGCGGCGGCGTCCCCGAAGTGCAGGCCCCAGTCGCGGAAGCGCTCCAGGTCCGTCCGCACCGGCGAGAATGTGTTGGTTTCATGCTTCATCATGGCGATGAGCACGCGCATGAGAGTCTCCCGCCTGCGTACGGTCAGAGGGCAGGCACCGTGCCTGGGGCCGCCGCGCTATGATGACGCGTCCGCTGCCGCGATCAACGCCCCGGCGGAATATACACCCAAAGATTGCCGGTCTGGCAGTAGACCTCGGTGCTCTGGTGGACCACGGAACCGACCGAGCGGGCCTCGGAGTAAATCTCCCGGCAGTAGTCGGGGCCGTCATAACCCTCGCGCAGGACCATCACGAAGCCGTCGAAGCGACCGTCGGGCGTTGCCCAGCTCCGGCGCTGGCCGACCGTGCTCTGTCGTAGCGTCGCCTGCTGGATCTGGCGAAGAGACTGGATGCCTACCGCATCCAGCGGGCGCGGCTCGCCCCGGGTGATGCTGCTGCTGCCGCCGGTGATGCTGCTGCTGCCGCCGGTGATGCTGCTTGCGCCCTCGACGCTGGCGGGCGGCCCCAGGGTGGGGTTGGGCGTGGTCAGGATACTCGGCGTGGGGATCGGCGCAGTGCGCGACGGGGTTGGTGCCGGAGCGACAGGCGTCGCGCTGGCGACCGTCACCCGGCAGGCATCCAGGTCGCCGGTGAGTGAGGCCAGCCGTCCGGCCTGCTCGGCAGCCGTCGCGGTGATCTGCTGCAGGTCTGCGGCCAGGCGCTGGCGCACAGCTTCGGCATCGGCCAGCGCGGTTTCCAGTGCGCCGACGCGGGCCTCAGCGGCGGCGGCCTGCCCCTCGGCGGCGGTGGCCCGCTCGCGCGCTGCGGCAACGGAAAGCTGGGCGGTTGCCGCCGCGGTCCGGGCCTGGTCGACGATGGCGCTGAGCTGGTCCGCCTCACGCCTGGCGTCGGTCAGAGCCTGGTCGGCAGCGATGCGGGCAGCCGAAGCCGCCTGCAGTTCATCGGTCAGCGCGACGACGTGGTTTTCCGCCTCCGAAATCTCCTGACGGCGCGCGATGGCCTCGGCATTCACCGCTTCCAGCTCCAGTTCGAGCTCCGCGACCCGCATGCCATTATCCGCCGCTTCGGCTTCGGAGGTCGCGAGCGCGCCGTTCAGGGTTTCGAGCGAGGCGGTGCAGGAGGCAAGCTCCGCCCGCTGCCGGGTGACGGCGACTTCGAGCGCCGCCTGCAGATCCTCGACCTGGCTGGCATAGGCGGCTGCATCGGCCTGGGCCTCGGCCAGAGCCTCGCTCAAATCCTCGGTTTCCGCCGGTGCCTCCGGCTCGATTGCGTCGGTCGGCGCGGCCGCGGCAAGGGTGAGTTCGACGCTGCACGTGCTCGCAAGCCAATCGGCGACGTGACGGGCGACCGGCGTCGCATCGAGGTCCTCCATGGATGCCCGCGCTTTCAGGGTCGGGATGAACCTGGCCATCAACTGGGCGCCGGCCGATTGTCCGCCATCCAGGCAGGAATCGAGGTCGGCGTTGCTCAGCGCCCTGACCATGTCGGCCGCGCCCTGGAGATAATTCACGCATCGGAAGGCATTGATCGCGCCGAGCTGGCCGGCCTGGCTGGCGCCCCCGCACCACGTCAGAACCTCGCTGGCAGCAACCTCGGCCCTGGCCAAGGTCGCCGAGGCTGCGAGAATCGGCGCGACGAGGCCAACGACAGCTGCGGCCATCAGGCCGATTCGCATTGGTCCTCGCATCAGCACCCGATCCGATTTGTCCGTGCAATCTGCAGTCTATTACAGGCTGCGATCATAATGTGACGTGAATATGTTGCGTTTCGGACGCCTTGCCAGTGCCCGGCAGCTGATCCGATCGATGAAGTGCTTTTCATTTGACCAAATAATTGCATAATCGGAGAAATATATCCGATACGAGAAATTAATGGAGGTCGCAGGATGGACGCGAACGGAGCGAAAGGGGAGCGCTGGCCGCCAGGAACGATCTGCCTGCAGCCTGGCGCCGGCCGCAGCTATGCCCTCGGCGCAATGAGCGCGGTGTTCAAGGCAGATGGCGAGGAGACAGAGGAGCGCTACAGCGTGTCGGAGTGGTGGCTGGACCCGCATACGGAGGGGTCCGGCGCGCACGTGCACGAGGTCGGCGACGAACTGTTCTACGTCATCGAGGGCTGCACCGCGTTCCGGATCGGCGATGCCTGGGTCGACGCGCCGGCCGGATCCTTCATCCGGATTCCGGCCGGCGTCACCCATGACTTCGCGAACCGGACCGACCACAGGACCGGAGTCCTGAATGTCTTTACCGCCGGCTTCGAGAGGCACATGCCCGCGATTGTCGCTTGGTACCGCGATCGGGCCTGACCGAAACCACGCCAAGGAGGAGAAGCAACATGGATGATCAGTTCCGCCGGCCGACGCTGGGATCGGCCGTGTTCTACAAGGACCCGTTCAAGGCTCTCGACTGGCTCGAGGAGGCGTTCGGCTTCGAGCGCTCGATGGTGATCACCGACAAGGACGGCAACCTGGGCCACTCGGAGATGAAGTTCGGCGACGGCTACATCATGGTCGGCAGCGAGTGGATCGACTATGTGGCCAGCCCGGCGTCGACCGGGGGCAGGAACACCCAGATGATCCACATCCAGCTGCGGGACGGCATCGATGCCCACTGCGAGCGGGCACGGAAAGCCGGCGCGGTTATCGTCCGCGAGCCGGAGGACCAGTTCTATGGCGACCGCGTCTATTCGGCAAAGGACCCGGAGGGCCATGTATGGAGCTTCGGCCAGACCGTGAAGCAGGTCACGCGCGAAGAGGCGGAAAAGCTGAGCGGACTCACGATCGAGGGCTGGATTTGAGAGCGGCAGCCGGCTTGGACCGCACGCTCGCGGCCCTGGCCGACCCGCATCGGCGGCAGGTCGTCGAGTTGCTGCGCGACCGACCCTACCGGGCCGGTGAACTGGCCGACGTTATCGGCCTGCCGCCACCCGCGATGAGCCGCCATCTGCGCGCGCTGAAGGAAGGCGGGCTGATCGAGGATTCCCATCCCGATTTCGACGCGCGGGTGCGCGTCTACACGCTGAGGCCGGAGCCAATGGCCCATCTGAAGCAGTGGCTGGAAGAGACCGAACGGCTATGGAGCCTCCAGCTCGCCTCGTTCAAGGCGCATCTGGAGCGGGACGGTTGAGCTCGCGCGTGCTGGTCGCGCTGCGCGTCCGCGCCACCCCGGAGCGGGCCTTCGACGTGTTCACCGGTGAAATCGCGCTGTGGTGGAAGCCGAACGGGCTGTTCGCCTTCTCCAGGGGCGAGGCGGGCACGCTTGCTTTCGAGCCGGGCGAGGGCGGGCGGTTCACCGAGACCAAGGCCGACGGCGCGGTGTTCGAGATCGGGCGGATCACCGCCTGGGAGCCGGGTGTGCGGCTGGCCTTCGGCTGGCGCCCGGAAAGCTTTGCCGCGGACCAGTCGACCCGGGTCGAGGTGCGGTTCGAGCGGGTGGGCGAGGAGACGCGTGTCACCGTCGAGCACTTCGGCTGGGAGGAGATTCCGGACAGGCATGCGGCACGCCACGGGTTCCCGCTGACGGTGTTCCTGCAGCGCGAGGCCGAGTGGTGGCAGGTGTTGCTGGGAGCGCTGGCGGCGCGGGTTTCCTGGGACCGGTAAACCTGGATGCGTCGTGGCCTGGTTGATTTCACCGGTCCAGCAGCGCGCGTGCGGCGGCGTCGAGGATCGCGTCGGCGTCGATCCGGTGGTGGCGGTAGAGATCCGGGATGCTGCCGGACTGGCCGAAATGCTCAACGCCCAGCGCCTGGACGTGGTGCCCGTGCACCGCGCCGATCCAGGCGAGCGTCGCCGGGTGGGCGTCGATCACAGTCACCAGTGCCGCGTCTCGGTCCAGCGGCGCCAGCAGCGTCTCGATGTGGCAGGGCATGGCGCCGCGCCGGTCGGAGCCTTCGCGCGCCCGCTCGGCCGCGTGCCACGCCGCGTTCAGCCGGTCGGCGGAGGTGACGACCAGCAGGCCTGCGCCGGGCAGGTCCTCGAGCACCTGCTCATGGGCGGCTATCGCCTCGGCTGTGACCGCACCCGAGCAGATGATGGCGAGTTCGGCGCCGGGCTCCGGCTTGCGGAGCCAGTAGCCGCCGTCGATGACGGCATGGCGCAGGTCGTCGTCCATCCGCCGTTCCGGCTGGGCGAGCGGCCGGGTCGAGAGCCGCAGATAGACCGAGCCGCCGGCGTTGTCTCGCAGCCAGCCTGGGCGACCTTCGCCCCCGTTCTCGTCATTGGCGTCGCGCTGCATGTAGTCGAACGCCCATTCCATCACCGCCTGCACCTCGTCGACATAGGCCGGCTCGAAATAGGCGAGCCCGTCCTGGGCCATGCCGATCAGCGGGGTGCCGATCGACTGGTGGGCGCCGCCCTCGGGCGCCAGGCTGACGCCGGACGGGGTCGCGACCAGCAGGAAACGCGCGTCCTGGTAGCAGGCGTAGTTCAGCGCATCGAGCCCGCGCATGATGAACGGGTCGTAGAGGGTGCCGATCGGCAGCAGCCGCGCGCCGAACAGGCTGTGCGACAGCCCCATCGCCGCCAGCGCCAGGAACAGGTTGTTCTCGGCGATGCCGAGTTCGACGTGCTGGCCGGTCGGCGCCATCGCCCAGCTCTGGGCCGAGACCACCTTCTCCTCGCGGAACACGTCCTTCATGTCGCGCCGGCTGAACACGCCGCGACGGTTCACCCAGGGGCCGAGGTTGGTCGACACCGTCACGTCGGGCGAGGTGGTGACGATGTGGCCGGCATAGGCCGCATCCGAGCGGCCGAGCGCGTTCATCATCCGGCCGAAGCCCTCCTGGGTCGATGCGGTCTCCCCGCTCCTGGCCACCGGCTCGAGCGCCTCGATCGGCAACCGCGGACTGTGGTGGCGCCGGCGGCCGCGCGCGTTGAACGGCACCTGGGCGAGAAAGCGCCGCAGCCGCTCTTCCCCCAGGCTGAGCCCGGCCAGCGGGTCCCACTCCCGGCCATCCGGCACATCCATCGCCTGCTTCAGCGCCGCCATCTGGTCGGGGTTCATCAGGCCGGCGTGGTTGTCCTTGTGGCCGGCGAACGGCAGCCCCTTGCCCTTGATCGTGTAGCAGATGAAGCAGGTCGGCAGGTCGTCGCCGGCGGCGCGAGAAAACGCCTCCAGCACCGTCTCCAGGTCATGGCCGGCCAGATTGGTCATCAGGTCGGCAAGCGAGTCGTCGTCATAGCCGGCGACGAGCTCTGCGATGCCCGGCACGTCCCCCAGGTCGCGCAGCAGGTGCTGGCGCCAGGCCGCGCCACCCTTGTAGCAGAGCGCGGCGTAGAGCGAGTTCGGGCAGGCGTCGATCCAGGCGCGCAGGGCACCGCCGCCGGGGCGGGTGAAGGCGGCCTCCAGCATGCGGCCGTATTTCAGCGTGACCACCCGCCAGCCCATCGCCTCGAACAGGCTGTCGAAGCGGGTGAACAGCCGGTCGCTGACCACCGCGTCGAGGCTCTGCCGGTTGTAGTCGATCACCCACCAGACGTTGCGGACGTCGTGCTTCCAGCCTTCGAGCAAGGCTTCGTAGATGTTGCCCTCGTCGAGCTCGGCATCGCCGACCAGCGCCACCATCCGGCCCTGGGTGGCCTCCGGCAGCCCCATCCCCTTCAGCCGCACATAGTCCTGGATCAGGGCGGCGAACAGCGTGACCCCCACCCCCAGCCCGACCGAGCCGGTGGAGAAGTCGACGTCGTCCTTGTCCTTGGTCCGCGACGGATAGGACTGCGCGCCGCCATAGGCGCGGAACCGTTCCAGCGTCGCCCGGTCCTGGTTGCCGAGCAGGTACTGGATGGCATGGAAAACCGGGCTCGCGTGCGGCTTCACCGCCACCCGGTCCTCTGGCCGCAGCACGTGCAGGTAGAGCGCCGTCATCAGCGTCACCAGCGACGCGCTGGAGGCCTGGTGGCCGCCGACCTTGAGACCGTCGGCGCTGGGTCGCAGGTGGTTGGCGTTGTGGATCGTCCAGCTGGCAAGCCACAGGATCTTCCGCTCCAGCGCGCGCAGCGTCTCCATGTCCTCCGCCGCGAGGGGCGGGGCGATGTTATGCCCGGTTCGGGGGGCCTCGGGCCCGTCGGCCGGATCGGGGTTGGTCATGACGCGCTCCATCTGTTCGACGGCGCGTACTATAGCCGTATCGGACGGGCCGCACACATCGGACTGCGGCGCTGCGTCGGCAGGGACGGCGTTTCCCGGAGCGCCTGCCTCAGCCCCGTCGTCCGGACCGCCACAGCTTGTAGAAGTCCTCGAAGGTCATCCGGTCGGGCAGCCGGCGCTGTGCATGCAACTCCACGTACCGCGCATAGATCCTGGCGACAGCGCTGCTGGCGGGCGGAGCCTCGCGCGGCTCGATCGGACGGCGATGGAATGTGAGGTGGGAATAGGAGAAATGCATCGATGTCCTCCCCACGACTGGTTGCGGCTGAACGCTGCAGGGGCTGCGGCGTCGTCTGGGCCGGATCCCGGATGCACACAATCGCGTGCATCGCACTGGCTTTCAAGTAACGCGAAATGGAGTGTAGAACTGTGGTAAGACTCACGGAGCTGGGGTGAGATAAGAGTCAAGAATTATACCCGAGCGCGGTGTTGTTTCCTGGCGGTGATGAGAAACAGCTATCGTCGATAGGTCCCCATTTGGATGCTGCGCTCCGCGCGGCGGTCGGTGGTACGAGTGCAGTTGATTGGCATTCGCATGCTGCGCGCGACCGGATGCCTCAGGACTGGATTTCTGGACAGATCCCGTGCTTTTTGGCCTTGCCTCTCCGCGGGGTGATGCTAAGTAGGCAATAGGACCGATATGGTCCCGTTTAGGCGGCTCCAGCGACGAGCGGCCGGTTCCAAGCCCAAGGGGACGGAAATGTTTCGGCTCAGCCGATTGACCGATTACGCGGTCGTTGTGATGACCCAGCTCGCACGCACGCCGGGCACGGTGGTGACCGCGACGGACTTGGCCGAGCAGGTCGGATTGCCGGCGCCGACCACGGCGAAGGTTCTGAAGCTGTTGGCGCGGCACAAGCTGATCAGCTCCCAGCGCGGCGTTTCCGGTGGCTATGTCGCCAATCGGACCGCGGGCGATATCGCGCTGAGCGAGGTGATCACGGCCATCGACGGCCCGGTCGCGTTGACGGCCTGCGTCGACGGCGTCATCGGCCATTGCACGGTGGAGGATATCTGCCCGGTGCGCGGCCGCTGGGACCGCGTGAACCTGGCGATAAGGACGGCGCTGGACGAGATTTCGCTCGCCGACATGACCGCGCCGCAGCCGGTGTTCCCGGTCGGCAAACCGGACCCGCAGACGCAGGCGGCCTGACCGACGCCCAGCCTGAGACGAGGAACCGAGGAACCCGAGATGACCATGCCCGACGGCACCACCGAGACCAGCCGCGAGAATGCGAGTCTGCAGAATGCGCGGGCGGAGACCTATGCCAAGGTCCGCGCGGCGACCGGCGACAAGTACAAGTACGGCTTCGTCACCGACATCGCTATGGACCGGGCGCCGAAAGGGCTGAGCGAAGACACCATCCGCTTCATCTCGGCGAAGAAGGCCGAGCCGGAATGGCTGCTCGAGTGGCGGCTGAAGGCCTTTGCGCGCTGGCTGACCATGCCGGAGCCGGAATGGGCGCTGGTCGACTTTCCGCCGATCGACTACCAGGACTCCTATTACTTCGCCGCACCGAAGACGAAGGACGGGCCGAAGACCCTGGGCGAGGTCGACCCGGAACTGCTCCGTACCTATGACAAGCTCGGCATCTCGCTGCGCGAGCAGGAGGTGCTGGCAGGCGTGCAGGGCGCGCCGCGGGTGGCGGTGGATGCAGTGTTCGACAGCGTGTCGGTGGCAACCACCTTCCGCAAGGAGCTGGAGGCGGCCGGCGTGGTCTTCTGCTCGATCTCCGAGGCGGTGCAGAACCACCCGGAGATGGTGCGCAGATACCTGGGCAGCGTCGTCCCGGCAGGCGACAACAAGCACGCTTGCCTGAACTCGGCGGTGTTCACCGACGGCACCTTCGTCTACGTGCCCAAGGGCGTGCGCTGTCCGATGGAGCTGTCGACCTATTTCCGCATCAACGCCGAGAACACCGGCCAGTTCGAGCGCACCCTGATCGTCGCCGACGAGGGCAGCTATGTGAGCTACCTCGAGGGCTGCACCGCGCCGATGCGCGACGAGAACCAGCTGCATGCGGCGGTGGTCGAGCTGGTGGCGATGGACGACGCGGAGATCAAGTACTCGACGGTGCAGAACTGGTATCCGGGCGACGCCGAGGGCCGGGGCGGGATCTACAACTTCGTCACCAAGCGCGGCGCGTGTCGCGGCCGCAACTCGAAGATCTCCTGGACCCAGGTCGAAACCGGCTCGGCGATCACCTGGAAGTACCCGAGCTGCATCCTGCAGGGCGACAACTCCGTCGGCGAGTTCTACTCGGTCGCCATCACCAACAACCGCCAGCAGGCCGACACCGGCACCAAGATGATCCACCTCGGCAGGAACACCCGCTCGACGATCATCTCCAAAGGCATCTCCGCCGGTCATGCGCAGAACACCTATCGCGGGCTGGTGCGGATGTCGGCCAAGGCCGACAACGCGCGCAACTACACCCAGTGCGACAGCCTGCTGATCGGCGACCGCTGCGGCGCCCACACCGTGCCCTACATCGAGTCGAAGAACGCCTCGGCCCAGATCGAGCACGAGGCGACGACCTCGAAGATCAGCGACGAGCAGCTGTTCTACTGCCTGCAGCGCGGCTTGAGCGCCGAGAACGCGGTGTCGATCATCGTCAACGGCTTCTGCAAGGAGGTGATGAAGCACCTGCCGATGGAGTTCGCCGTCGAGGCGCAGAAGCTGATCGGCATCAGCCTCGAGGGGAGCGTGGGGTGACAGGAGATGTCGAAGCAACGACTGATCTCTGGCGACCGGTTGGCTCAGCCGAATTGGCGCTGATTGAGCAGTCGGGTTTCCGCCAGTTTCCCCCGCGTCTGCCGGGGCAGCCGATCTTCTACCCGGTGACGAACGAAGCCTATGCAGTTCAGATCGCTCGGGATTGGAACACCAGGACCGGCGACGGTCTCGGTTACGTAACGCGGTTCGCCGTTAAATCCGACTACCTCGCTCGATACGAGCGTCACATTGTTGGAGGTCGCGAGCACGAGGAATACTGGATACCCGCCGAGGACCTGCCGGAGTTCAACCAGAACATCATTGGTCAGATCGAGGTCGTGGGTCGATTTTCCGCTCCGAGTGTCGCGATGCAGGAGCCCATCGATGTCAGTCCCGTGGGCAGCGTGGGGTGAGTCATGGCCGGCAACCACTGGTTTCTCCCCCACACCCACGGCTACGGCGCCACGCCATGCACGTGGCAGGGTTGGGCCTGCGTGGCGGCGACCGTCGCGGTGATCATTGCTCTCGGCTACCTGTGCTTCGGCGCCGAGGGTGGGCCGACCGCCTGGGGGATCGTGCTGTTCATCGCGGGCAGCTGGGTCGCAGTCATCGCGCTGATCCTGGTGGCAAGAGCGAAGACCAAGGGCGCCTGGCGCTGGCGATGGGGGGGCGACGCGTGAAGTTGGTACCGGCCGGCCGAGGAGGCGAAAGAGACCTGTCGCTCAAGGCAATGGATTTGACAGTCAGGAGCGAGCCTTGATGCTCGAGATCAACGACCTTCACGCCACCGTCGACGGCAGTGAGATCCTGCGCGGGCTCAGCCTCGCGATCGCGCCCGGCGAGGTGCATGCGATCATGGGACCGAACGGCTCCGGCAAGAGCACGCTCAGCTACGTGCTCGCCGGTCGCGAGGGCTATGAGGTGACCGGCGGATCGGTCAGCTTCAACGGCGGCAACCTGCTGGACCTGCCGCCCGAAGAGCGGGCCGGGCAGGGGATCTTCCTTGCCTTCCAGTATCCGGTCGAGATTCCGGGCGTCACCACCATGACTTTCCTGCGCGCGTCCCTGAACGCGGTCCGCGTCCAGCGTGGCGAGCCGGAGTTGAACGCGGTGGATTTCCTGAAGCTCGTCCGGGCCAAGGCGGCGTCGCTGAACATCACCGACGAGATGCTGAAGCGGGCGGTCAACGTCGGCTTCTCCGGCGGCGAGAAGAAGCGCAACGAAATGCTGCAGATGGCGCTGCTGGAACCGAAGCTGGCGATCCTCGACGAGACCGATTCCGGGCTCGATATCGACGCCCTGAAGACGGTGGCCGATGGGGTCAACGCCCTGCGCAGCCCCGAGCGGGCGATGCTGGTGATCACCCACTACCAGCGCCTGCTCGACTACATCGTGCCCGACCGGGTGCATGTCCTGGCAGCCGGCCGGATCGCACGGTCCGGCGGCAAGGAGCTGGCGCTCGAGCTCGAGCGGAAGGGCTATGCCGAGATCACCGGGGCGGCCGCAGCGTGAGCGGAGTCCGTACGATGCCCGATGACCGGACCAGGCCGATGAGCGAGTCCATCCCGACAAGGGCGGAGCGCTACGCCGACCACCGCGCCCATCTCCCCGGCGCCGGCCTGGCTTGGCTCGACCGCCTCCGCGATGCGGCCATGGATGCCTTCACCCGCACCGGCCTGCCGACCCGGCGGATGGAGGACTGGAAATATGTCGACCTCCGCGCGCTGGCCGAGACCGACTGGCGGCCAGCCGGGCCGGGATTGATCGTGCGCGCCGACCTGCCGCCGCCGCTGGTCCGGGACGGGGAGCGGATCGTGCTGGTCGACGGCCGGTTCCGCGCCGACCTTTCCGACCGGATCGCCGGCGTCGAAGGCCTCACCATCCTCTCGCTGCACGATGCCCTCACGGCCGGGGACCCGCTGGCGGCGGCGGCGTTCGGACCCTGCGAGTGGCACGCCCGCGCGCCCCTGATCGCGCTGAACACGGCGATGGCCGGCGATGGTGTGGTGCTGTCGGTGGCCGACGGCGCCCGGATCGAGCGGCCGGTGGAGGTGCTGCACTGGACCACCGCCCATGACGCCCCGGCCGAGATCCACGCCCGACATGCGATCCTGCTGCACGAGCGCGCCCGGGCGACGGTGATCGAGCGCTTCGCCGGCGCGAACGGGGCTGCGGTCTTCGCCAATCACGGCTGCCATGTCGCGCTGGCGATGGGCGCGTCGCTGGACCACATCCGGGTGCAGTCCGAGCCGGCCAACCTTGTCCACATCGCCGCCACCGGCGCGACGCTCGCCCAAGGGGCTGTCTATCGCGGCGGCTATGTCGGGCTCGGTGCTGCCACGGCGCGGGTCGATCTCAATGCGGCCCTGCTCGGCGAGCGCGCCGAACTGGACCTCGCCGCAGTCTACCTGGCCCGGGGGGCTCAGCAGAACGACCTCACCACCCGCATCCAACATGCGGCGCGCGCCTGTTCCAGTGCGCAACTGGTCAAGGGCGTCGTCGCCGGCCGGGCGCGCGGCGTCTTCCAGGGCGCGATCCATGTCGACCAGGATGCGCAGAAGACCGAGGCGAAACAGTACAGCCGCGCGTTGCTGCTGTCGCCGCTGGCCGAAGTCGACACCAAGCCGGAGCTGCGCATCTTTGCCGACGACGTGCAGTGCGCCCATGGCGCGGCCATCGGCGAGCTCAACCGGGACCATCTGTTCTACCTGCGCGCCCGCGGCATCGACGAGCCCACCGCCCGCGCGCTGCTGGTCGAAGCCTTCATCGCCGAGGTGGTCGAGCGCATCCCCGACGCCGACGTCCGGGCGCTGGTCGCCGGGCTGACCGCCGCCTGGCTGGCCGAGGAGACCGACCGATGACCGAAATGGCGCTCCGAGGGTCCCGCAACCTGCCCCCGTTCGATGTCGCTGCCCTGCGCGCCGAGTTCCCGATCCTGACCCGGCAGGTCAACGGCAAGCCGCTGGTGTTCCTCGACAGCGGGGCCTCGGCACAGAAGCCGCGGGCGGTGATCGACGGCATGGCCGAGATGATGCGCGCCCGCTACGCCAACGTGCATCGCGGCATCCACACCCTCAGCCAGGAGGCGACCGACGACTTCGAGGCGGCGCGGGCGACATTCGCGCGCTTCCTAAACGCCGGGTCCGAGGACGAGATCGTCATCACCCGCAGCGTGACCGAGGCGATCAACCTGGTTGCCTACAGCTACGGCCGCGCAAGCTTCGGTCCGGGCGACGAGATCCTGGTCTCCGAGATGGAGCACCATGCCAACATCGTCCCCTGGCAGCTGGTCGCCGACCAGGTCGGCGCCACCGTGCGCGCGATCCCGATCACCGATATCGGCGAACTCCGGCTCGATGCGCTGGCCGACATGCTGGGTCCGAAGACCCGGATGGTGGCGGTGACCCACGTTTCCAACGTGCTCGGTACGGTCAATCCGGTGGCCGAGATCGTGCGGCTGGCACATGGGCACGGCGTGCCGGTGTTGCTGGACGGTGCACAGGCTGTCGTCCACGGGCCGGTCGACGTGCAGGCCCTCGACGTCGATTTCTACGGCTTCACCGGCCACAAGCTTTACGGCCCGAACGCGATCGGCGTGCTCTACGGCAAGAAGGCGCTGCTCGACCTGATGCCGCCCTGGCAGGGCGGCGGCGACATGATCGAGCGGGTCTCCTTCGCCGGCACCAGCTTCAAGGCGCCGCCGCACCGGTTCGAGGCCGGCACGCCGCCGATCGTCGAGGCGGTCGGTCTGGACATCGCCATCGATTTCGTCGGCCGGCTCGGCTGGGAGGCGATCGCGGCGCACGAGCAGAGCCTGCTCGCCGCCGCGACCGAGCAGCTGACCGCGATCGACGGCCTGCGCATCCTCGGGACTGCGCCGGAGAAAGCGGCGATCGTCAGCTTCGTCATTGACGGCGTTCATGCGATGGACCTGGCGATGCTGCTCGACCGGGCGGGGGTGGCGGTGCGGGTCGGCCAGCATTGCGCCGAACCGCTGATGCAGCGGCTCGGCGTCGAATCCACGGTCCGCGCATCCTTCGCCGCATACAATACGCTCGACGAGGTCGACGTGCTGGCGGACGCGGTGGCCCGTGCGGTCGACCGACTCAGGTAAGGGAGAGACCATGGCCGACATGACGGCATATGAGGAGTTCGCGGCCTCCCTGGAGGCGCTCGACGACGAGATGCGCTTCGAATACATCATCGATCTGGCGAAGGACGCCCGCAAGCAGCCGTTCCCGGAGCAGGCGATGACCGACGCGCACCTGATGCACGGCTGCATGTCCAAGGTCTGGATCGTCCATGAGCAGCGTGACGGCCGGCACTTTTTCCACGGCCACAGCGACGCTTTGATCGTCGAGGGCCTGGTTCACATGATGACACGGTCGTTCAGCGGCTTGACTACCGAGGAGATGGCCAGCATCTCACTCGACCACGTAAGGCGGCTCAACCTGGGCGCGCTCACCACCCAGCGGCAGGTTGGCATGATGGC
>JBHJOG010000268.1:0-33538 GCA_050329975.1 Alphaproteobacteria bacterium
TTCATGCGCCGCCTACCCTCGCTGAACGCCCTGCGCGCCTTCGAAGCCGCCGCCCGCCACGGCAGTTTCAAGCAGGCTGCGGCAGAGCTCGGGGTGACGGCGACCGCGGTCAGCCACCAGATACGCCAGCTCGAGGAGAGCCTGGGCGTCACCCTGTTCGTCCGCCTGATCCGCAAGGTCGCGCTCACTGACGCAGGCTGGGCACTGTTCCCGGTTCTGCAGCGGTCGTTCGACGCGATGGCGGAGGCGGTCGAGGCGGTGAAGCGCCGGCCAGCGCGGCAGGTGGCGACGCTCTCGGCGACGGTCGCCTTCACTGCCAGGCTGCTGGTCCCGCGGGCAGCACGCTTCCGAGAAACCCACCCGGGTTGGGACCTGCGGCTGCACGCATCCGACGACCCGGTCGACCTGCATGCCGGCGAAGCAGACGCCGCGATCCGCTACGGCCTCGGCCCCTATCCGGGCCTGAACGCGCTGCCGCTGTTCTCGGACAGATTCCTTCCGGTCTGCAGTCCCCATGCCAGCATTCGCGGGCTCGCAGACCTGCCCCATGCGACGCTGATCCACTTCGAGTGGGCGACCGCGAAGCGGGTGAGCGTCCCGACCTGGCGCTCCTGGGCGGCTCGGGGCGGTCTGGAGGGGCTGGACACCGGGTCGGGCATCACCTTCAACGACGAGAGCAGCGCCATCCAGGCCGCGATCGCCGGACAGGGCGTGGCGCTGCTCAGCTCGGCGCTGGTGGCCGCGGAGCTGGCGTCCGGCGCGCTGGTCCAGCCGTTCGGTCCGTCGCTCGACGGGTTCCGCTACGACCTCGTCTATCCCACCGGCAGCGACGCCAGGCCGGCGGTCGCCGTCCTCCGCAGTTGGGTGATGTCGGAACTGGGCGTCGCTACGGCTGGATGACGAGCGATGCGATCAGCGCGGCGGATGTCCGATCCGGAAGGCGGAGCTTGCGTGCGCGGTGCTGGAAGGCGACATTCCAAGCCGGCTGGAGCCGGGCCCCCACCTTCGATCCTATGGCCGTCCGCCTGCGGCTCGCTGCGTTCCTGATGGAGGAGAAACCCTTGTCGGACGACCAGACCGTGTTTGCCGGCACGGCAATCCCCGAGGCGCCGCCGGAGCCGATCGGCAGTTTCCTCAACGCCGTACGCAGCGGTGACCTGCTGTTCATTTCCGGCCAGGGCCCGGTGGACGCCGAGGGGCGGCTGATGACCGGCACAGTGGGCGCTGAGGTCACGATCGAGCAGGCGACGGCCCACGCGCGGCTTGTCGGGCTCAATCTGCTGGCCGTGGCCCGGGCCGAGCTCGGCTCGCTGCAGCGCATCCGCCGCGTCGTCAAGCTGTTCGGGATGGTGAACGCGGTCCCGGGGTTCCGCGAGCATCCGACAGTGATCAATGGGTGCTCCGAGCTGCTTGTCGAGGTCCTCGGCGAGGCCGGACGCCACGCCAGGTCCGCGGTCGGCGTGGCATCCCTGCCGAACGACATCACGGTGGAGGTCGAGGCGATCTTCGAGGTGCGTCCGGAACCGGCATCGTGACCGTGGGGAGTGGCGGCATGACGGGTTGGGAGGCCTTTTACGCGGCGCACGGCCTGGAGCCGATCATCAATGTCTCTGGGACAATGACTTCGCTCGGCGCCTCGATCGTCGTCCCGGAGGCGCGCCGGGCGGTGGCGGAGATCCTGCCGCGCTTCGTGCCGATCCATGTGCTGCAGCGGAAGGCGAGTACGGTCATCGCCCGGCTCACCGGCGGCGAGGCCGGGTTCGTCACCGCGTCGGCCAGCGCCGGCGTCACCCTGTCGGTTGCCGCCGCGATGACGGGGCTGGATCCTGCGCGCGTCGAGCGCCTTCCAGACACGACCGGCATGCGCGACGAGGTGCTGATCCAGGCGGGCCATATGTGCCACTACGGGGCGCCGGTGGAGCAGGCGATCCGGTTGGCCGGCGCGAGCGTTGTGCCGGTGGGCCAGTCGACCCAGGCCATGGACCACCAACTCGTCGGCGCCATCGGCGAGCGCACGGCGGCCGCGGTGTTCGTCGTATCGCACCATGTGGTCGACTACGGGCAGATTCCGTTGCGACCCTTCGTCCGGATCTGTCGTCGGCACGGGGTGCCGGTGATCGTCGACGCGGCCTCCGAATACGACCTGACCGGCTTCCTTGCCGCTGGCGCCGACCTGGTCGTCTACTCCTCGCACAAGTTCCTCGGCGGCCCGACTGCCGGCATCGTCTGCGGCCGGCGGGATCTCGTGCGGGCCGCCTACATGCAGAACATCGGGATCGGTCGTGGCATGAAGGTCGGCAAGGAAGGGATCTTCGGGGCGATGACGGCACTGGAGGCCTGGGAGCAGCGCGATCACGGCGCGATCCGGGCGCAGGAGCAGGCCGCGCTCGACCTTTGGCTGACCGCCGTTGCCGGAGTCGGGGGCGTCGCAGCCCGAATCGTGCCCGATCCGACCGGCAATCCCCTCGACCGGCTGCGCATCGATGTCGACGCCGCACGCCTCGGGGCGTCGGCGATGGCTGTCGCGGCGGCGCTCGCCGCCGGGAGCCCGGCGATCATCGTACGCGATCACGAGGTCGAGCAGGGCTGGATCCAGCTCGATCCCTGCAACCTCCACCCTGGCCAGGCACAGGTCGTGGCGGAGCGCCTGCGCGGCACGCTGGAGGCCGCGGCGCGGGCCGGCCTGCCCGAGCCCGACCCGGATGCCTGGCGGACCAGCGGCGTCGACGCCTACCTCGACTGGTGCGCCGACGCGTGAGTCGCGCCGGGCTCAGCCCGGGAGCGAAAGGTCCTGGGCTCGTTCGCACAACAGGGTCAGCAGGTCCAGGCGCCGGGCCGCCGGCGTGTCGATCGGCAGGACCAGGCACAGGGTCATGCTGATCAGGCCCTGGCGGTCGCGGATCGGGGCGGCCAGACAATGGGTGAAGCGGTCGGCGAGTCCACGCGTCTCGGCATAGCCGACTTCGCGAGCCCGGGCGACCTCTGCCAGGAAGCCGTCGACCGGAATCTGACGCCCATCGGGCAGCAGGTAGTCCTCGGGCGGGATGAAGGCGCGGATCTCCGCCTCATTCAAATGCTCGACCAGCAACCGGCCGGAAGCCGTCCACGGGATCGGCACCTCGGCGCCGATGGCGCTGGTGATGCGGAACGGGCCGGGCGCGTCGCGGCAGTCGAACACGATGTACTTGTTGCCGCGCAGCGTGCAGACCTGGGCCGTCGCGGCCGAATCTGCCGCGAGCCGCCCCAGTCCCTCGGCAATCCGCCGGTAGACGGCATCGTGCTGGCCGTAGGCATGGCCGTAAAGATGCATGGCGCGGCCGAAGTAGACGGCGCCGTCGTTGCCTGCGACCTCCAGCATCCCGGCCTCCAGCAGGCGATTGACGATCTCGTAGGTGGTCGACCGCGGCGCGCTCAGCATCCGGGCGATCTCGGCCGGACGCAGCGGCGCGCCATGGCGCAGCAGCGCTTCGAGCAGCTGGATCACGCGGTCGATTCCGCGGCGGCGGTCGCCGTCGCGGATCGTCTTGCCGTCCTGGCGCTCCGTCCCGGCCAGTGCGTCCATTGTAAGCCGTCTCCTGGCCGCCGTGCTGCGGTCCGATATCGGGGCCTCCGCACGGTGGCAAAACCCCTTGCGCGGACGATTGAGCACATCTAGAGTCCGCTTGTCCGATATTTCGACATATGTCCGATATATCGGAAGATGGCAAGCCTCATGAACGGGACCTGAGCCCCGCCACCTGCCGCAGCGCCGACGCACCGCGCAGCGAGGCTTTTTCTGGGAAGGGGAACACGATGGCACGGATTTCACACCTCACGGCAGCGAGCGCGGCCTGCCTGCTGGCCGGCACTTCGCTGGCTCACGCCGCCGCCAACTGCATCACCGGCGAGCGCGAGGCGCCCTACACGATCGGCTGGGCCAACATCTACTCGGTGCCGACCTGGATGAAGCAGACCGAGGGCACGATCGCGGCAATGGTCGAGGAATTGCAGGCCGAAGGGCTGGTCGACGAGCTGGTGATCACCGATGCCCAGGGCAACGCCAACACCCAGATCCAGCAGATCCAGTCGATGATCGACGCCGATATCGACGCCATCATCCTGATCGCCGGGTCGGCCACGGCACTCGACCGCGTCGTCGCCGACGCCTGTGCGGCCGGCATCGCGGTGGTCAATTTCGACAGCCTGGTCTCGACGGACGAGGTTACCGCCAAGATCAACACCGACAGCGCCAAATGGGGCGAGCAGGCAGCGACCTGGCTGTTCGAACAGATCGGCGACGAGGGCAAGATCATCATCATGAACGGTCCCGCCGGCATCTCGGTCAGCGACGACCGCCGCCGCGGAGCCGACCCGGTGCTGGCCGCTCATCCCGGCATCGAGGTGCTGACCGAGACCAACACCGACTACAACGTCGCTCCGGCCCAGGAGGCGATGACCAGCCTGCTGTTCAGCCATCCGGAGATCGACGGCATCCTGTCGCTCGGCGGTGCGCTGTCGGCCGGCGCCATCCTCGCCTTCGACCGCCAGGGCCGCGAGCTGGTGCCGATGACCGGCGAGAACGCGCGCCAGTTCCTGGAGCTGTGGAAGGAGCACGAGCTCACCTCCTGGGCGACCATGCAGCCGAACTGGCTGGGCGCGCTGGCTACCTACACCGCCGTCCAGGCGCTGGAAGGCCGGGACATCCCGGCGTTCATCGAAGTACCGCTGCCGGTGATCAGCAACGACAACATCGACGACTTCCTGGCACGGGCCGACGAGTTCCCGGCCGACGGCTACATCTACTCCGACTACGACCAGGCACTGTTCGACGAGCTGTTGTCGCAGTAGGCGGACATCTCCCGGCAGGGTCGTGCCTGACCGGCAACCTGTGCTCGCGGCGCGAGGCGTGTCGAAGGCGTTCTTCGGCAACCTCGTGCTGCGGGACGTCTCGATCAGCCTGCTGCCCGGGCGCATCCACGCGCTGCTCGGGGAAAACGGGGCTGGGAAGTCGACCCTGATCAACCTGCTGTCCGGTGCCCTGCAGCCGGACGGCGGGACGATCGAGATCGACGGGAAGGCAGTGTCCGGCTTCAGCCCGCGTGCCGCCCAGCGCGCCGGCATTGCCGTCGTCCAGCAGGAGTTGAGCCTCACCTCGTCGCTCTCGATCGCCGAGAACATCGGACTGGGCGCCCCGCCGCGGCGCTTCGGGCTCGTCGACTACCGCGCACTGGCCCGGCGGGCGAGCCTGGCCTGCGCGCAGGTCGGTCTCGACGAGCCGCTGGACACACCGGTCGCGACCCTGCCGCTCGGCCGGCGGCAGATGGTGGAGATCGCCCGCGTGCTCTACCGCGGCCCGCGCGTCGTCATCCTCGACGAGCCGACCTCGTCCTTGTCGGCGCATGAAGCGCAGACGCTGAAGGCGCTGGTCCAGCGGCTGAAGGGGGAGGGCGTAGCTATCCTGTTCATCTCCCACCGGCTCAACGAGGTACTTGATCTGTGCGACTACGTGACGGTGCTGAAGGACGGCAGTCGCACCGCCGACCAGTCGCTGGCGGGCGTCGATCCGCAAGGGCTGGTCCGCCTGATGGTCGGTCGCGACCCCGGCGACCTGTTTCCGCCGGCCGAGCCGCATCCGGTCGGCGAGCCGGCGCTGGCGGTCGAAGGCTTCGGCGCCGGCCAGGTCCGCGACGCCGCGCTGACGGTGCGCGCCGGCGAGATCGTCGGGCTCGGCGGGCTGGTCGGCCAGGGCCAGGAGGATTTCCTGCTCGGACTCTACGGCGCCATCCCCGCGCGCGCCGCCGCGGCCAGGGTCGGCACCCATGACGGCTGCCCGGGGAGCGTCGCCGAGGCCAATGCGGCCGGCCTCGCCTACATTCCGGCGGACCGGAAACGCGAGGGCCTGTTCCTGACCCACAGCATCGCCTTCAACCTGGTGCTGCCGACCCTCGGCGCGCTGGCCAGGCGCGGCTTTCGCCAGACCGCTGCCGAGCAGTCCACCATCGGCAGGCTGGTCGGGCGGTTCGGCATCAAGGGCGACGTCCGCCGCCCGGTGCAGGCGCTCTCCGGCGGGAATCAGCAGAAGGTGGCGCTGGCGAAATGGATGCCGGCCGAGCCGCAGGTCCTGCTGCTCAATGACCCGACCCGCGGCGTCGACATCGAGACCAAGCGCGAGATCTACCTGATGCTCCGCGACCTTGCCCGCCAGGGCAAGGCGATCGTGCTGTTGAGCTCCGACACGCCCGAGCTGGTCCATCTATGCGACCGGGTTGCGGTGATGCGCGAGGGCCGCATCGTCGCCACGCTGGAGCACGGGCAGGCGAGCGAGGAAGCGATCGTCGCCGCGGCGATGGGCGTCACGGCGGAGGCCGCCTGATGAACGCCTCGGTCGGCGCGCTCTACTGGCAGGTCCAGCGCAGGCGCAACCGGGGGCTGATCGGCCTCGGCCTGGTGGTGCTCGGCTTCCTCGTGCTCTACGTCATCCAGTTCCCGGGCCTGATCAGCATCGGCGGCATCTCCAAGTTCACCCAGAACTGGTTCCCGCTGGCTCTGGTCACCATGGCCCAGGTGATCCTGATGCTGACCGGCGGCATCAGCCTCGCCATCGGCCCGCTGGTCAGCCTGGGCGCGGTGATCGCCGCGACCACGATGACCGGTCCGCTCGGCGTCGGCGGCGGCTTCCTCGCCGTCTGCGCCACCGGGCTTGCCGTCGGCGCGGTCTTCGGTGCCGTCGTGACGCTGGTCCGCCTGCCGGCGATCGTGGTGACGCTCGCCGGCTCCTTCATCCTCGGTGGCATCGCGCTGCTGATCCTCGAGCGGCCGGGCGGCGCGATGCCGGTCTGGCTCTCCGACCTGCTCGCCGGCAACACGCCGACGGCGCTCGGCCTGCTGATCCTGGTCCTGGTCGGCTGGAAGCTCTACCTGAAGACGCCGTGGGGTCTCGGCATCTATGCCGCCGGTGAGAACCCGGTCGCCGCCTACCGCGCCGGCGTGCCTGTCCACCAGGTGAAGATCGCCGCCTATGCCATCAGCGGGCTGCTGACCGCGCTCGCCGGCCTGTTCGTCGCCGCCCAGACCGGCTCCGGCGACCCGGTGATCGGCACCCCTTTCACGCTGAACTCGATCGCGGCCGCCGTGCTCGGCGGTGCCGGCTTCCTCGGCGGGGTAGGGACGATGCGCGGGGCGCTGCTGGGCAGCATCCTGCTCAGCGTGATGATCAACGTCATGTTCTTCCTCGGCTTTCCGCCGGTCGCGCAATATGTCGCCCAGGGACTCATTATCGTCGGAGCGGTGGCGCTGCCGCAGTTGCGTGTGTGGCGGCAGCGTTGAGCGTAGTTCTCTCCATCCTGCGCCCCATCTTGTGCCATCGGGCGATGCTGACTCTGCTGGTCGTGGCGGCGGTCTGGGTGGCGGCCGGCTTCGCCCGCGACGGCTTCGCATCCTATGGCCACCTGCGCTACCTGCTGGAACTCGCCGCCGTGATCGGGCTGGTCGCGGCCGGACAGACGCTGGTGATCATCGGCGGCGGCATCGACCTGTCGGTCGCCGCGGTGATCACGGTCAGCGCAATCTCGCTGCCGCTGCTGTCGCAGACCGGCGACCCGACCGGCATCGTCGGCCTCGTGGCCACCCTGGCGCTGGCGAGCTTCATCGGCTTCCTCAACGGCGCCGGCATCGCCTATCTGCGCATCCACCCGCTGATCATGACCCTGGCGATGGCTACCTTCCTGCAAGGGCTGCTGGTGATCATCGCCGGCGGCAGCGCCGTCTCCGTGGACAACCCGCTGGTGGTCTGGCTCGGTTCGGCGCGTCCGGCCGGCATCCCGGCCGGCATCATGGTCTGGGTCCTGGTCAGCCTGGTGGTGCTGGTCTACCTGCACCGCACCCCCGGCGGTGCCCGGATCTTCGCGATCGGGACCAACCCGCTCGCCGCCGAACTCTCCGGCGTCCGCATCACCCGGGTTACCATGCGGCTCTACGCGATCAGCGGGCTGCTCGCCGGGCTCGCCGGTATCCTGGTGCTCGGCATGAACCGCCAGGGCTATGTCGGCATCGGCGATCCCTACCTGCTGATGTCGATCGCGGCCGTCGTGCTCGGGGGCACCTCGATCCTCGGCGGGGCGGGGAGCTATTTCGGCACCATCCCCGGCTCGATCCTGCTGGTGACCATCACGGCGCTGATCACCGTGGTCAACGCTTCGCCCGGCTGGCGCAGCATCCTGTTCGGCAGCCTGATCCTGGTCCTGCTGCTGTTTGCGGGCCGCGAACAGCGCCGATAGGGCTGGTCAGGCGCTTACCAGGGCTTCGGCCTCCGCTCCGACCGCCACGGCCACCCGGTCGAGGTCGGCGACCTGGCCGAGGATGACCAGCAGCGGGCGTTTGGCCGGCAGGGTCTTCGCCAGCTCCGGCAGGCGGTGGGCGGGGCCGGAGACGACCTGCTGGTCCGGACAGGTGGCTGCGACGATGGCGGTGGCCGGCGTTTTCGGGTCAAGGCCTTCGGCGATGGCGCGCTTGACCAGCAAGTCCAGGGTGGCGCGGGGCATGTAGACGGCGGTCGTGGTGCTGCGGTCGGCGACGGCGGACCAGTCGACGTCCTCGGGCAGCTCGCCGCCGCGGGCGTGGCCGGTGATCAGCTGCAGCCGGCGAGCGTGGCTGCGCTCGGTCAGCGAGAAGCCGAGGGCTGCGGCAGCGCCTTGCGCGGCCGTGATGCCGGGGACGATCTCGACAGCAATGCCGGCGGCGCGGCAGGCTTGCAGCTCTTCGGTGGCGCGGCCGAAGATCAGCGGGTCGCCGCCCTTCAGCCGGACCACGGTCTCGCCCGCGCGCGCGAGCGCCACCATCTCACGGTTTATGTCGTCCTGGCGGCACGACGGCCCGTGACCCTCCTTGCCGACGGCGATGCGACGGGCCTCGCGACGCGCGAGCTCCAGCACCTCCGGCGAGACGAGGTCGTCGTGGAGAACCACGGTTGCGGCCTGCAGGGCGCGGACGGCCTTCAGGGTCAGCAGCTCCGGATCGCCGGGGCCGGCGCCGACCAGGGAAACCCGCCCGGTGGGCTGGCCCGTATCGTTGCCGGCAAGCAGGCGGTGCCGATCGGCGTCGGTGGGCAGCCGGGCGCTGTTGCGCCAGGCGAGGTCGACGAAGCGCTGCCAGAAGCGGCGGCGGGTCTGGAACGGCAGGTCGCGGGCGCGCAGGGCCGGCCGCCAGGCGAGCGCCGCCGCCGCCCAGCCGGCGAGGCCATGGGGCAGGATGGCCTCGATCCGCGCTCGCACCGACTGGGCCAGCACCGGCGCGCCACCGTCGGTCGAAATCGCGATCACCAGCGGCGAGCGGTTGACGATCGAGCCGAACTGGAAGTCGCTCGCCTCCGGTCGGTCGATGACGTTCACCGGCGCGCCGGCCGCGCGCGCGGCAGCGGCGAAGCGGGCAATCTCGTCCGGATCGGAAAGGTCGGCGATGGCGAGCACGGCGCCATTCAGGTCGTCAGCCTGCCAGGAACGCTGGAATACGGTGACCCGCGGGCCGAGGTTGCGGAACGCGTCCGCCCGGCCGGCGTCGGTGGCGAAGACACGCACGTCGGCCCCGGCGGCGGCGGCCAACTCGGCCTTCCAGTACGCTCCCTCGCTGTTGCCCACGACGACCACTGCGCGGCCGGCCACGCGGTGGAACACCGGCAGGGTGGCGAGGCTCTCGATTCGTCTCGGCGGGGTGGCAGAAGGCAGGCGCGCGCCCGGCCCGCCCGCTGAGTAGGCATCCTGCCGGTCGGGGATGAACGCGTTCATATCCCGCCTCCGTGCTCATGAAGCTCGATCTTTTCGTCCGAATGCAGCACACGCCGCGCCAGGACAGCATGGAGCCGTCGCAACAGCGGCCGCAGCACCAGATCGGCGGCCGTCGCCGCCACGCCCCAGGCGAGGCTGCCGCTGAGGATGGCGACCAGCACACCGAGCACCAGCGCGACCGGGCCGTGCCAGCTGGCCTCGATCAGCCGCTGCCGCCGCAGGGGCGATCCCGCCGGGCCGAGCAGCCGGTCGGCAGCCACGCGCAACGGGTGCGGCCGCTCGGGCTCGGCCGGCGTTTCGGGGGTTTCGGCCGCGGCCTGGTCGGCGGTGACGAACCCGAAGGCAACGGTCTCGTTGGTGGTGCGGTCGATCAGGATGAAGCTGCCGAGTTCGCGGTTGGCGGCGAAATCGGTGGCGACCAGCGGCCGGTCGAAGGCAACCGTGACCCAGCCGATCTCGTTCATCACCAGGGTTTCTGCCGGGCGGGTGCTGAAGTCGGCGACGTCGAGGGCGGCGTGCAAATGGACGATGGTGGCATCGGTGGTCGCGGTGCCGAGCAGCACGACGAAGCGCGCGCCGGGGCGCAACACCCGCTCCTCGCTGGTCCAGAGCAGGCGGGCGGCGGTGGTCCGGCGGACGTCAGGCGCAACTTCGGGGCTGGCGAGCACGTCGCCGCGCGAGACATCGATCTCGTCGGCGAGCGTCACGGTGATCGACTGGCCGGTGACGGCGACCGGCAGATCGCCGTCGGCGGTCACGATGCGGCCGATGCTGGAGCTGCGGCCCGACGGCAGCGCGACCAGCGCATCGCCGGGGCGCAGTGCGCCGGCGACGACAGTACCGGCATAGCCACGGAAGTCGTTGCCGGCACGGTTCACCCACTGCACCGGTATCAGGCTGCCGGCCTCGGCGGCAGCGGCGCCGTTGGCCTCGACCGTCTCCAGGTAGGGAAGCAGCGCCGGCCCGCCGTACCAGGGCATTGCCGCCGACGGGGTCACCACGTTGTCGCCGTCGCGGGCGGAGACCGGGATCACCGCGATCGACTCGAAGCCGAGATCCTTCACCAGTGCCCGGTAGTCGGCGTCGATGCGCCCGAACACCTCGGCGTCGTAGCCGACCAGGTCCATCTTGTTGACCGCCACCACCACGTGGCGGATGCCGACCAGCGAGACGATGAAGGAGTGCCGGCGGGTCTGCGGCAGCAGGCCCTTGCGCGCGTCGACCAGGATGATCGCCAGCTCGGCCGTCGAGGCGCCCGTCGCCATGTTGCGGGTATATTGCTCGTGGCCGGGAGTGTCGGCGACGATGAAGGCACGACCGGGTGTCGAGAAATAGCGGTAGGCGACATCGATGGTGATGCCCTGCTCGCGCTCGGCGGCGAGCCCGTCGACCAGCAGGGCGAGGTCGACCGCATCGCCGGTGGTGCCGAAGCGCTGGGAATCCCGTGTGATCTCGGCGAGCTGGTCGTCGGGGACGGCGCCGGCCTCGTACAGCATGCGGCCGATCAGGGTGGACTTGCCGTCGTCGACGGAGCCGCAGGTGATGAAGCGCAGCAGGGTCCGCTCCTCGACGGCGGGCGAGAGAGCCTCGACCACCTCGTCGGCCACGAACATCTCGGCCTTGCGCAGGACCGCTTCCATCAGAAATAGCCTTCCTGCTTCTTCGACTCCATCGACGCGGTGCCATCGCGGTCGATGACCCGGCCCTGCCGCTCGGAGCTGCGCGACAGCCGCATCTCGTCGATGATCTCGTCGAGCGTCGTCGCGTCGCTCTCGACCGCGCCGGTGAGCGGATAGCAACCGAGCGTGCGGAAGCGGACCATTCTGGTCTCTACGGTCTCACCGGGGAGGAGCTTCATGCGCTCGTCGTCGCGCATGATCAGGGTGCCGTCGCGCGCGACCACCGGCCGCGGGGCGGCGAAGTAGAGCGGCACGACCGGGATGTCCTCGGCGCGGATATAGGCCCAGACATCGGCTTCGGTCCAGTTCGACAGCGGAAACACGCGGAAGCTCTCGCCTGGGCGCTTGCGGGTGTTGAACAGCCGCCAGGGCTCCGGCCGCTGCCGCTTCGGGTCCCAGCGGTGCTCAGGCGTCCGCAGCGAGAACACGCGCTCCTTGGCCCGCGACTTCTCCTCGTCGCGCCGCGCGCCGCCGAAGGCCGCATCGAACTTGTGCTTGTCGAGCGCCATTTTCAGCGCCTGGGTTTTCATCACGTCGGTGTGCAGCCGCGAGCCGGAATCGAACGGATTGATGCCGGCGCGCACCCCGTCCTGATTGGTCTCGACGATCAGCTCCATGCCGAGCTCGCGCGCCCGGCGGTTGCGGAACTCGATCATCTCGCGAAACTTCCAGGTGGTGTCGACGTGCATCAGCGGGAACGGCGGCTTGCGCGGATGGAACGCCTTCAGCGCGAGGTGGAGCATCACCTCGCTGTCCTTGCCGATCGAGTAGAGCATCACCGGATTGTCGCAGGTGGCGACCACTTCGCGGATGATAAAGATGCTTTCGGCTTCCAGCTTCTGCAGGTGGGTGAGCGCGGTCACGAGGCGAAGTCTCCGGCGCCGGCACCGCTGGGAACCGGCCGTACCAGCCGGCCGTCGGGGCCGACGTGCAGGCCGCATTCCTTTTTCGCCTCGTCCTCCCACCACCAGCGGCCGGCGCGCTCGGGCTCGCCGGGCTGGACGGCGCGGGTGCAGGGCGCACAGCCGATCGACAGGAAGCCGCGGGCGTGCAGTGCGTTGACCGGGATCGCGTGCTCGGCGACGAAGGCCTGGACAGCGTCGCGGCTCCAGTCGAACAGCGGGTTGGCCTTGACCAGGCCGTGGCCGGGGTCCCAGCTGACAAAGGCGAGGCTCTCGCGGTGGGCGGACTGGTCGGCGCGCAGGCCGGTGACCCAGGCGGCCGCGCCGCGAAGCGCACGCTGCAGCGGCTCCACCTTGCGGACGCCGCAGCAGGCCTTGCGCGCGTCGACCGAGGCGTAGAAGCCGTTGATGCCCTGGCCGGCAATCAGCGTTTCCAGTGCGTCGTGGCGTGGATAGACCGGGGTGATCCGGCGGCCGTAGCGCTGCTCGGTCTCGGCCCAGACGGCGTATGTCTCGGGGAACAGCCGGCCGGTGTCGAGGGTGATCACGTCTATCGCGAGGTCGTTGGTGAAGATCAGGTGGGTGATCGCCTGGTCCTCCAGCCCGAGGCTGGTGGTGAAGACGATACGCCCGTCGAGCGTGTCGCGTAGCGCGCGCAGCCGCTCCAGCGGCGCGAGCGGCTCAAAGCCGGCCGCCAGCTGCGTCACCATGGAGGTAGCCGCCGGCCGCTCGGTGATGGCGATGTCAGCCGACATTCGGCAGCTCCCTGAGCCGGGCGGCCCGGCGCTGGTCCAGGATGCTGGCGGACTGGCCATAGCCGCGCTGGTAGCCGATGCTGATCGAGGCGAGCGCGGCCTGCCAGTGGGCGAGAGGCTGACGCTCGGCCACAGCCGGCGGGATCTCGACCTGATCGAAGCCGCAGGCGAACGCCTCGGCCAACTGGTCGGCGATGAGCGGACCGGTAGCGCGCAGGGTGCCGGCGAAGCCATCCATCCGCATCAGCCGGGCGAGGCTGAAGCCGCGGCCGTCGGCGAACCCTGGAAAGACCACGGAAACCAGCGCGACCCGGTCCAGCGCCGGCTTCAGCGCGTCGAAGCGCAGCGCATTGTCGATCTCGACGCCGAGCTGCTGATTGCCGCCGCGGCGCGACAGCGCCTCGTCCAGGTGCGGCCAGGGCACCAGCACATGCCCGAGCCCTTCGATATCGGCGGTTTCGATGCGGGCGAACGGATCCTCCCCCCAGCCCGAGCGGTCAAGCAGCGGCATCGGACAGCTCCTGCATCGACTGCGCCTCGAAGGCGCGCTTGAATGGGTCGAGGCCGATGCGACGGACCGTCTCGATGAACGCCTCGCCGTCGGTCCGCGAGTCCAGGTAGACTGCAACGATGCGCTCGATGGCGTCAGGCACCGCCTCGGCGTCGATGCCGGGGCCGAGCCGTTCGCCGAGCGCCGCTGTCTCGGTCGCGTCGCCGCCCAGCGTGATCTGGTAGTTCTCGATGCCCTTCTTCTCCAGCCCGAGGATGCCGATGTGGCCGACATGGTGGTGGCCGCAGGCGTTGATGCAGCCGGAAATCTTGATGCCGAGCGGCCCGATCTCGCGCTGGCGGTCCTCGTCGGCGAAGCGGCGGGCGATCGCCTGGGCGATCGGGATCGAGCGGGCGGTCGCCAGCGCGCAGTAATCGAGGCCCGGGCAGGCGATGATGTCGGTGACCAGGCCGGCATTGGCGCTGGCGAGATCGGCCTCGACCAGTCCTTGCCACAGGTCGAACAGGTCGTCCTGGCGGACATGGGCCAGCACCAGGTTCTGGATGTGAGTGACCCGGATCTCGCCAAACGAATAGCGGTCGGCGAGGTCGGCGACGGCGCGCATCTGGTCGGCGGTGGCGTCGCCGGGCGCCTGGCCGACCGGCTTCAGCGACACGGTGACCGCCGCATAGCCCGGCACCCGGTGCGGGAAGATGTTGTTGTCGACGAAGCGGGCAAAGGCGGGGTTGACGGCCTTCTGGGTTGCGAGCTTGTGCGACGGCGCCGGCAGCGTCTCATAGGCCGGCGGGGCGAAATAGGCGGCGATCCGCTCGACCTCCTCCGGGTCGGCATTCACCGTCGGTCCGTCGAGCCGGGCGTATTCTTCCTCGACGCGTCGGACGAACTCCTCCGTCCCGATCTCGTGGACCAGGATCTTGACGCGGGCCTTGTACTTGTTGTCGCGCCGTCCTTCCAGGTTGTAGACCCGCATGATCGCCTCGAGATAGGCCAGCAGCTCGGCCCGGGGCAGGAAGTCGCGCACCACCTTGCCGATCATCGGGGTCCGGCCCAGACCGCCGCCGACGACGACCTCGTAGCCGATCTCACGGGTGTCGGGATGGCGCAGGATGCGCAAGCCGATGTCGTGGACCTTGATCGCGGCGCGATCGTGCTCGGCGCCGGTCACCGCGATCTTGAACTTGCGCGGCAGCCAGGCGAATTCCGGGTGCAGGCTCGACCACTGCCGGATCAGCTCCGCAGTCGGCCGCGGGTCCTCGACCTCGTCGGCGGCCACACCGGCGAAATGGTCGGCGGTGACGTTGCGGATGCAGTTTCCGGAGGTCTGGATCGCGTGCATCTCCACGTCGGCCAGCGCCTCCAGGATATCGGGTACGTCCCTGAGCTTCGGCCAGTTGAACTGGATGTTCTGCCGGGTGGTGAAGTGGCCGTAGCCGCGGTCCCAGCGGTCGGCGATCGTCGCCAGCTGCCGCATCTGCCGCGCGCTCAGCGTGCCGTAGGGCACCGCAACCCGCAGCATGTAGGCATGGAGCTGGAGGTAGAGGCCGTTCTTCAGCCGTAGCGGGCGGAACTCTTCCTCGGTCAGCGCGCCGTCAAGACGCCGGGCGACCTGGTCGCGGAACTGGGCGACCCGTTCGCGCACGAAGCGCTCGTCGAACTCGTCGTAGCGATACATCGGCTATTTCCTTGCCAGGTCGGCCTGCTTGCCGAGATCTCGGCGATTGCTCGGCCCCAGGGTCTTGATCCGCTCGCGGTAGTGACGCGGCAGCGGCCGTCCGCCGGCAGCGAGCTCGACATCGACCAGATAGGCGTCGATGACCTCGCATCGCTCGACGGCTGCCAGGGCCGAGGCTTCCAGCGCCTCGGCGGTTCGGTCGTCATGGGCGACGAGCGCATCGGCCGGGTCGAGCGACCAGCCGCTTTCGGTGCGGAACACGACATCGCCGTCCAGCAGGTCGTTGGCCAGCAGGATCACCGGCAGCGGCGGACGCTTCGGCGCGGCCATCTACGCGCGCTCCTGCCCAGGGTGCGCTGGCCAACGCCATACAGGCTGGCACAAGCGGATGCTGCGCGGCACAATGCTGCTGCCGGACTCGGCGGTGGGCTCCGAGAAAATGCGCGGCGCGCGGCCAGCCGCCGCGACCGGTCCGCGGAACTGCAAAGGGGCAGGCCAGAGGCCATCGCTCATCTTGACCACATCAAACAAACCGATACCTTCGATGTTGCCGCGTCGCTACAGTAATCCTACAGCCCAACTGCGGTGGGCGACCGTTCCATTTGCCGGACCGCCCAGATTCATTGAAATATTTTCGATTGATCGATCTGTCGATATCGTGCGCGACCGGCGGTAGTCTTTGCTAGAATGGCAACCGATGCCGCAGCAAGTCAACGCAGTGGGCCGAAAAAAAAGGTTTTGACTGTCTTGGGTGCAATGGATGGATGAGGATTCTCTTTCGGGGCGCGGCCGCGCTATGGATGTCATCGACCGCAAGATCATCGCGCTGCTGCAGGAAGACGCGACGCTCTCGATCGCCGACATCTCGAAACGGGTGAACCTGTCGCAGACGCCGTGCTGGAAGCGGGTGCAGCGACTGGAGGCGTCCGGGGTTATCACCCAGCGCGTCGCCCTGATCAACCCGGAATCGCTGGGGCTAGGGTTGACGGTGTTCGTGTCGATCGAGACCGGCGACCATTCGGCGGACTGGCTGGAGCGGTTCGCGGTCTCGGTCTCGGCGATGCCCGAGGTGATGGATCTCTACCGGATGGCAGGCGAGGTCGACTACATGCTGCGCGTGGTGGTGACCGACATGGCCGCCTATGACGGCTTCTACAAGCGGCTGATCGGCGAGAACCCACTGAAGAACGTGACCTCGCGCTTCGCGATGGAGCGGATCAAGTCGACGACTGCCTACCCGATCGACATCGCCGGGAGTGGGGCGAAGGCGAAGCGGTAGCAGGCTGGCCCCGGGCATGGCCCTCCGGGCTAACCGGCTGCCGGCGCCGCGACCTGGATCAGCGCGTCGCCCGGTTCGCACATCGTGTGCAGGCGCATCGAGATGACCACGCCGCCCTCCGGGAAGTGCAGCGGCATCTCCTCTTCCTGCAAGCGGTCGAGGTCGTGGTACCAGCCGGCCCGGTCGCCGGCGGCGACCTCGGTGCCGATGTCGACGGCGGGCTCCCACCAGCCGGGGCGGGTCGCGAAGATCATCTGGCTGTGGCGGGCGAGCGACAGCAGGCGCATCGGCGCCGGCGCCGCGAGGTCGCCGGAGAGCACCGGCGCCCGAATGGAGCCTGTCGCCATCAACAGCCGGTCGACCGCAGCGGCGGTGGTCGCCATCGTTGCCGGCGTTACCGTGCCGCCGCCACCGAACTCGCCGCTCACCCCGATGATCCCGGCCCGCGCCGCCGCGCCCAGCGAGGTCGGCGCGGCCGGGCCGTTGTCGGCGACGAAACCGTGGCCCAGACCCAGCGCCCGCAGCAGCCCGAGCGCCTGCTGCTGACACTCCGGGTCGGCCTGGCGCTCGATCAGGGCAGTCGGCAGGTGCGCCATCGAGGTGCCGCCGGAATGGATGTCGAACATCACCCCGTGGCGCGGGAACAGCGCCTGTTCGAGGAAATAGGCGATACGCTGGGTGGGCGTGCCGCCAGGGTCGCCGGGGAAGCTGCGGTTGAGGTTGCCGCCGTCCAGCGGCGAGCAGCGCCTGGCCGCGCGGACCGCAGGCACGTTGGCCATCGGCAGGATGGTGACCCGGCCGCGGACCCGCGCCGGGTCCAGCCGCCGGATCAGGCGGGCCAGCGTCAGTTCGCCCTCATATTCGTCGCCATGATTGCCGGCCATCAGCAGCACCGAGGGCCCGTCGCCATTGCGCACGACGCAGATCGGCACCTTGACCTGGAAATAGGGCGAGCGGTCGATCGACAGCGGCACGCCGATGAAGGAGAGCCGCTTGCCGTCGCTGTCCAGGTCGAGATCGTGGCTGACGCCGGTGTGCACGTCGCGGTCAGGCGGCAGCGATGGCGACGATCTCCACCCGGAGACCGGGATCGGCCAGCTTGGACTCGACGCAGGCGCGCGCCGGCGGGTTGGCCGGGTCGATCCACTTGTCGTAGACGCTGTTCATCGCCGTGAAATCGACGATGTTCGGCAGGAACACCGACACCGACAGCAGCTTCGACTTGTCGGTTCCTGCCTCGGCGAGCAGGGCGTCGATCTTCGCCAGCACCTGCCGCGTCTGCTCCTCGACGCCGGCGGTATTGTCGTCGGCGACCTGGCCGGCGAGGTACACGGAGGCGGTACCGGCCACTGCCTGGGACATGCGCGGGCCGGACTTGTAGCGCTTGATCATGATCTCTCCTGGTTCGGCGATGCGGGACTCGCCCGCGGTGGTGGTGAGACAGGGGTGCCGCAGCCGGGCCGCCGCGTCGACAGGCAAATTGCATCGTCGCCATGGAGGCATACAGGCGATAGAACGCCCGCACACCCCGATTGCGCGAGGACGCCATGCGGCAGCTCTACGCCGGCCCGATCATCGACCCTCACCATCACCTGTGGGACCTGGACATGGGCTGCCATCCCTGGCTCGAGGCGGACGAGAGCCAGGTCGGGGACATCGCGCCGCTGCGGCGCAACTACCTGCCGGCGGACTACCGCCGCGACGCAGCCAACCAGCGCGTGGTCGCCACGGTGCACATCGAGGCGAGCTGGCGGCCGGACGACAGCCTGGCGGAGACACGCTGGCTCGACACGCTCGACAAGAGCGGCGGCATCGCCATCTGCCGGGTGGTGCACGTGCCGCTGGGGAACGCCGACGCTCCGGCGCTGCTGGCGCAGCATTGCGCGCTGGGAAATGTGGTCGGCGTGCGCGACATCCTGAGCTGGCACCCGAACCCGGCGCTGCGCTTCGCCGACCGGCCCGACAAGATGGACGATCCGGCGTGGCGCGCCGGGCTCCGGGCGCTGGCGCAGCACCGTCTCAACTTCGACCTGATGCTCTATCCGCACCAGGTGCCGGACGCGGTCAGGCTGGTCCGTGACTTCCCGGAACAGCCGTTCATCCTGAACCACTGTGGGAGCCCGATCGAGCGCGACACGGAAGGCATGGCGCGCTGGCGCCAGGGCCTGGCGGCGCTGGCGCAGGCGCCGAACGTGGCGATCAAGATCTCCGACCTGGTCGCCTACGATCCCGAGTGGACCCTGGAGAGCCTGCGCCAGGTGATCCTGGCCTGCATCGAAGCGTTCGGCACGGGACGCGCGATGTTCGCCAGCGACTTTCCGGTCACCGGCCTGCATGCGACATTCGACGAGACCTATGACGCCTTCCGCACCGTGGTCGCCGAGTTCTCGGCGGACGAGCAGCGGGCGCTGTTCTTCGGGAATGCGAAGCGGCTCTATCACATGCCTGTGTGGTCTTGATCCGGCTCCCAACGGCGGGCCTCGGCGCTAGGCCGCCGAGGCGTACCGTCCCGCCACCGCCAGACCCTGTTCCAGGTCCTCGATCAGGTCCTCCGGGTGCTCCAGACCCACCGACAGCCGCACCAGTCCCGGCGTGATGCCGGCGGCGGTGCGTTCCTCCTCCGCGATCGCCCGGTGCGTGGTTGTCGCCGGATGGGTGATCAGGCTCTTCGAATCCCCAAGGTTGTTCGAGATGTCGACGATCTCCAGTGCGTTCAGCAGCGCGAAGGCCGCCGGCTTGCCGCCGTGGACCTCGAAGGTAACGACGCTGCCGAACCCGTCGAGCAACCGCTTGGCCAGCCCATGCTGCGGATGGCTCTCCAGGCCGGGATAGACGGTGCGCCGCACCGCCGGGTGGCCCTCCAGGAACTGCGCGACCTGCAGCGTCGACTGGCACATCCGCTCGACCCTGAGCTCCAGCGTCTCCAGCCCCTTCAGCAAGGTCCAGGCGTTGTAGGGGCTCAGTGCCGGGCCGGCATGGCGGACGAAGGGTAGCAGCAGGTCGTCGTAGAATTTCTTGCTGCACAGGATCGCGCCGCCCAGGCAGCGACCCTGGCCGTCGATGTGCTTGGTGCCGGAATAGATCGAGATGTCGGCGCCGCGCTCGATCGGGCGCAGCAGCAGGGGCGTCGAGAACACGTTGTCGGCGACGACAACCGCGCCCGCCGCCTTGGCGATGCCGATCACGGCGTCGATGTCGATCAGCTCCAGGGTCGGGTTGGAGATGCTTTCGAAGAACACCACCTTGCAGCCCTTGGCCACCTCGGCCCGCCACTGGTCGAGGTCGGTGCCGTCGACGAGCGTGGTCTGGATGCCGAACCGCGGCAGGATCTTGGTCAGCACCTGGTGGCAGGAACCGAACAGCGCCCGCGACGCCACTACCCGGTCGCCGGCGTTGAGTTGGCAGGCCAGCGCGGAGAACACTGCGGCCATCCCGCTGGCGGTGCCGAAGCAGGCCTCCGCGCCCTCCAGGTCCGCGATTCGGTCCTCGAACTGGCGCACCGTCGGGTTGCCGTAGCGGGAATAGACATAGCCGTCGGCCTCGCCCTTGAACCGGGCTTCCGCGGTTTCGGCGCTGTCATAGACGAATCCGGAGGTGAGGTAGAGCGCCTCGCAGGTCTCACCGTGGGGCGAGCGGTCGAGCGCGCCGCGGACGAGGCGCGTCGCGCGGCGGGTGCGGCGGATGCGGTCGGTCATGTCCCGTCTCCGCCTCAGCCTTGCGCCCAGGGCAGGCCGGCGGCCCGCCAGCCCGAGACCGTGTTGCGGTGGCCGGCCTCGTCCTTCGGTCCCTCGAACCCGTCGGCGATGTTGAAGCAGGCCTTGAAGCCCGCCGAGGTCAGCGCGATCGCCGCGTCGCGCGACCGCTGTCCGGAGCGGCAGAGCAACAGCACCGGCTGGTCGGGCGAAACCCCGGCCGCCCGCACCTCCTCGGCAAAGGAGGCCCGGACCGTCATTTCCGGCCAGTGCTTCCAGGGCACCAGCACCGGCTCGCGGCCCAGCGCCTTCAGGTCCGGCCGTCCGACAAAGTCCCACTCCGGCGCGGTGCGCACGTCGAGCAGGACCGCCTTCGGGTCGCCTGCGAGTACGTCGTAGGCGGTTCGCGCGTCCACGTCGCCGGCATAGTCCGGCTCGGCCTCGGCCAATCTTCTCTGCGCCGAATCGCCCTGTTTCTGAACTGCAGCCATGGGATGATGCTCCTTCGTCTGGCCATGTGCGGGCCCACGGGAGCACTCCCGTAGCGCTTTAGCAGGTGGTGACGCGGCTGCAAGCTGCCCGATCAAAGTCCCGCGGGTCCGTATGGTGGACCAGCCCAAGCAAAAACCCCGCCGCGGCGGAGCCGGACGGGTCAGTCCCGCTTTAGCCGCATTTGTAAAGCGCCCGCAAGCTGTCATCAAATCGGCGCTGTGTGCACTTAACGCTCGGGCACGCCCCGCGTCAACTCTATAGCTCGCCATGCCCGGCGCTGTGCCGGACAATCCACGCCATTCGGCGACGCAGGCAAGGCGTGGATGGCCGGGACGAGCCCGGCCTTGACGACCGGGGAGGGGCGGGGAGTGTGGAGGACGGCCGCGCCGTCCTTACTTCACCGCCAGCAGCAGGATGACGAACAGCAGCTCCTTGAAAGGGATCCGGAACCGGGCGAGTGCATAGCAGGCCGGAATCGACAGCCCCAGGCAGAACGCGATGGTCAGCGCTGCCGCCCCGCCGCTGTTGCCGAGATAGGTCAGCAGCCCCGCCTGGTAGTCCCACAGGCGCATTTCCGGATCTCAGCCGCTTTGCGTTGAGGAAAAGCTTTTTCCAATCCCATAGTCCCCACGAAACCGGGGACCGCGCAAGCGGCAGCTGAGCCTCGGTCGGCGCCTGGAATGCGGCGGGGGACGGCGACACGGCGCTTGCCAACCGCCCTCGCTGTCGCTACCTCTGGGAAAAGGTTTTTGCATGTGCTGACTGTGGGCGATGACGGTCGGACAGCTGGCGGGTCGGGGTGGAATGCCGGACGACGAACGGGTTCAGAGGCCGCAGGCGCGGGTGACCATACGGGACGTCGCCCGGCTGGCCGAAGTCAGCATCGGCACAGTGTCGAAGGCGCTGAACAACAGCGGCAGCATGCGCGCCGAAACCCGCGCCCGGGTCGCCGCCATCGCCAAGGAACTCGGCTTCAGGCCGAACGACCTCGCTCACAGCCTGCACCGCGGCAAGACCTACACCGTCGGGCTGATCTCGAACGACAACTTCGGCCGGTTCAGCATCCCGATCCTGGAAGGGCTGGAGGAGTGTCTGTCCGACAGCCGGATCTCCGTCTTCATGTGCAACGCCGCCGACGACCCGGAGCGCGAGGCGCGCCATGTCGAACAGCTGCTGGGTAAGCGGGTCGAGGCGATCGTGGTCACCGCGCGCCGCGCGGACAAGCGGCCGCGGCTGCAACTGCCGGCCTCCGACGTGCCGGTGCTCTACGTCTTCGCGCAGTCGGACGACGGGCGCGACTACTGCCTGCTGCCCGACGACGAGGGCGGGGCGCGGCTGGCCACCGAGCACCTGATCGGCTGCGGCCGCCGGCGGATCGCCCATATCACAGGCCCCGAGCGCTTCGAGGCGGTGCGCATGCGCCGCGACGGGTATCACGCCGCGCTTGCCGCCGCCGGCCTCACCTCCCGCGACGGCGACTATCTGCCGGGGATCTGGTCGGAGGGTTGGGGCAGGGAGGCTGCCGGCCAGCTGTTTTCAGCCCGCGGCGATTGGCCGGACGCGGTGTTCTGCGGCAGCGACCAGATCGGCCGCGGCGTCGCCGACCTGCTGCGCGAGCGGGGGATCGCCATACCCGGCACCGTTTCCCTGGTCGGCTTCGACAACTGGGAGGTGATCGCCGAGGCGACCCGGCCGGCGCTGACCACCGTCGACATGAACCTGCGCGAGCTGGGCAGGGAGGCCGGGCTGCGCGTGATCGACATGATCGCCGGCCGGCAGTTCGCCGGCGTTCGCCATCTGCCATGCAGCCTGGTCGTTCGTGACTCCTGCGGCGCGCGCGGTCTCGGCTGAGGCCAGTTGCATCGATATCAACATAATCGATACGCGGGAGGCGACATGCGTCCATTGCAGCCGGTCAATTTCACCGCCGTTACCCTGGATGACGCGTTCTGGCGCGAGCGCCTCGACACGGTGCTCGCCCGCACCATCCCCAGCCAGCACGCCAGGCTCGAGAGCCACGGGATCCTGGACTCGCTGCTGATCCCGAAGCCGGCGCCGCCGCTACGGGTTCCGAAGGGCGTGCATGGAATGACGCCGCAGGTGTTCTGGGACAGCGATGTCGGCAAATGGATCGAGGCCGCCAGCTATGCTCTAAGCTTTCATCCCGACCAGTCGGTCGAGACGAAAGTCGATGAAATCGTCGATCGGCTGGAGACGGCGCAACTCCCCGACGGATATTTGAACTGCTGGTATATCGGCCGCGAGATCGGGAATCGGTGGACCAACCTCCGAGACAAGCATGAGCTGTATTGCGCGGGTCACCTCCTCGAGGGCGCGGTCGCATATTGGCAGGCGACGGGAAAGCGGAGGCTGCTCGACATCATGGAGCGCTATCTTGCTCATATCGCTGCCGTTTTCGGCACCGGCGAGGGGCAGAAGCGCGGCTATTGCGGTCACCCGGAGATTGAGCTGGCGCTGGTAAAGGCTTGGCGGGCGACAGGCAACCGGGCCCACCTGGAATTGGCGCGCTACTTCGTCGACGAGCGTGGCCGGCAGCCGCACTATTTCGACATCGAGGCCCGCGCCCGCGGCGACGACCCGGCCGGCTACTACTTCAAGACCCACGAATACAGCCAGTCGCACAAGCCGGTGCGCGAACAGGACAAGGTAGTCGGCCACGCCGTCCGCGCGATGTACCTCTACGCCGCGATGGCCGACCTCGCAGCCGAAACCGGTGACGAAACCCTCAGGCATGCCTGCGAGCGGCTGTGGAACCAGGTCACGGCGACGCGGATGTATGTCACCGCCGGCCTCGGCCCGTCGGCGACCAATGAAGGGTTCACCGCCGACTACGACCTGCCCAACGACACCGCCTATGCCGAGACCTGCGCCGCGGTGGCACTGATCTTCTGGGCCCAGCGGATGCTGAACCTGGACTGCGACGGGACCTATGGCGACGTGATGGAACTGGCGCTGTTCAACGGTGCCCTCAGTGGACTGTCGCGGGACGGCGAGCTCTATTTCTATCAGAACGTGCTGGAGAGCCACGGCTCCGACAGGCGCTGGGAGTGGCATCCGTGCCCATGCTGCACGATGAACGTCTCGCGCCTGGTCGCCTCGGTCGGCGGTTATTTCTACGCCGCAAGCGAGGAGACGCTGGCGGTTCATCTTTACTGCGCAAGCACCGCCGAGGTCGCCGTCGGCGGGACTGCAGTGACGATCCGGCAGCAAGCGGACTATCCCTGGTCGGGCGCGGTGGCGCTCACGCTCGAGCCCGCTGAGCCGGCCGAGTTCACCCTGAAGCTTCGCATCCCCGGCTGGGCAAGCGGCGAGACCGCGACGGTCAACGGCAGGGTGATCGACACCGGCACCGCGAAGGAGAAGGGATACCTGACGATCCGCCGCCGCTGGTCGCCGGGCGACCGGGTGACCCTCGACCTGCCGATGCCGGTGACGCGCGTCTACGCCCATCCCGACGTGCGGGCGGACGCCGGCCGGGTGGCGCTGCGCCGCGGGCCACTGGTCTACTGCATCGAGCAGGTCGACAACTGCGGGATCGCGCTGCCCCGCGCGACGCTGCCGCGCAACGCGCCACTGGAAGCGCGGCGCCGGCCGGACCTGTTCGGCGGTGCGGTCGCGATCGAGGGCGACGCCCAGGTGGCCGCCGTCGAGGATTGGAACGGTCGGCTCTACCGCCCCGAGCCGCCGGTTTCGGTGGCGGCTCCGATCACCGCGATCCCCTACTACCTGTGGTGCAACCGCGGCCCGGGCGAGATGCGGGTCTGGCTTCCGGAGTGCTGACCTGCCAGCGCCCGGTCTGGTCGTGGCCTATCCATCGAGCGTGCGGTGCAGAGAGAGCAGATCTGCCATCCGGGCCAGCGGGTCCGGATCGTGGTCCACCCTGAGGTCGAGGGGTAACCGGTCGGGCTCCGGGTAGCGCGGGGACCAGATCCGGATCGCAGCTGCGGCGCGGCCTCGCACGTCGCCACCGGCCTCCTCGCCCGCGGTGAGCGCCAGCAGCAACCGGTCGGCGAAGGGCAGCAGGCGGCTCGCCACGTAGTGCGCGATCATCGCCTCCGCTATGCGGGAGCCAGCCAGCAAGTTGCCCGCTGCGATGCACCCGTCTGCGGCAGCCTCGGCCACATGTGCGGTGCAAGCAGAGCCGCTGTGGACGGCGACATCGCCCTCGGGTGTCAGCACCAGCACCTGCCGGATCTCCGGGTTGCGGCCTTCGAGCGCGCCGGAGAGCGCCAGGGCGGGCGGGGCTCCCGTGGCCAGCAGGTCGAGCACGGCTTCGGCAAGGGCCGCGTCGGCAAAGGACTGGCAGGCGACCAGGCCGACGCCCGCGCGGTGGTAAGGGACGACGCCGCCGACCGCAGGAAAGTGGCTTGCCACTGCGGCTCCCAGATCGCCGCTGCCGGGGTCGCGGGCCAGCAGGGTGAACGTCACGAGCGCCCCACGCTGCCGTGGGCGGCACGCGCTGCGGCGGCAATCGTGCCTTCCAGGTCGGGGTCGGACATGGCAGCGCCTGCATCCGTCGATGATCGGCGGGCAGGATACAGCACGGACAGGCGACGGCACACATCGCCGCGGCACGCGGACCATATCGTTTAGCTCTCCTAAAGCGGTGTATGGCTAGATGACAGGATTGTCCATTATCGGACCAGCGCCTGGAGGAGTTTGCGCTGCCAAGCCTTGTCGAAGTCCTGCTGGCCAACACGACGCTGTTGGTCGCCGTTGGCGCCGTTTTCGCCCTGCTGAACCGGTCCCTGCCGGAGGTTCGCTGGCTGCGACCTGTGGTGCTTGGCCTGTTGTTCGGGGGCGGCGCCTTCGCTGTCATGCTGGTTCCCATCCAGCTCGACGATGGCATCATCTTCGATGCCCGCGGTGTCATCCTGGTGCTCGCGCCGATTTTCGGCGGTCCGTTCGCCGGACTGATCGCCGGCGTCATCGGCGGTGCCGGACGCTGGTGGATCGGCGGCGACGGCGCCTTGATGGGCGTGGTGGCCGTGGCGATCGCCACCGGGGCGGGTTTGGCGTACCGCGCCTGGATCCGGCGCGACGAGACAGCGATTCCCAGCTGGCACTTCCTCGGGCTCGGGGTCGCTGTCCACGCCGCGACCGCGGTCGGTTTCCTGTTGCTGCTCCCGTCCGGAGTTGCCGACCGTGCCTTTGCGAACGTCGGCTCGATGATGATCGTGGTGAATGGGCCGGCGACGTGGCTGCTCGGCTTCATCATGCAGGTTTTCGAGGCCCACCGCCGGCAGACCCAGGCGATCACGACGGAGCGAGCCTTGCTGCAGGTCAACCTCGACCGGCTGGAGACTGTGATCCAGAGCTTTCCGGGTGCGATCTCCGTCTATGATTCCGACCTGCGGCTGGCCGTGGCCAATGACGAGACCTACCGCCTGCTCGGCTATCCCAAGGAGCTGTTTCCGCCCGGGGCGCATATGAGCGACATCTTGCGTTACATGGCCCTGCAAGGGGAATATGGCGACGTCGACGTCGAGCCGTTTGTCGCAGCCCGGATCGCGACGGCCCGAAGCGTGGACTCCGTCAGTGCTGAACGAACCCGGCCGAACGGTACGGTTATCGAAGTCCGCATGCGCGCGATGGCGACAGGCGGCTGCGTCTTCACCCATCAGGACATTACCGAGCGCCGGCGCCACGAGGCGGCGCTGCAAAGGCACAGCGCACAGCTCCAGGGCATTCGCGACATCGAGAGCGCCTACATCGCCGGCGCGGAACGCGAGCAGATCTACGATCCGATGCTTGCGGTGGTCCTCGATCTTACCGATAGCGAATACGGTTTCGTAGGCGACGTGGTCCACGAGCCGGACGGCACGCCCTACCTGAAGATCTGGTCGATCACCAATATCGCCTGGAACCCGGAGATGCAGCGCCTGTACGAGCACAGCATCGGCAGCGGGCTGGAGTTTCGCCGACTGGACACGTTGTTCGGTGCCGTGATGACGAGCGGCGCGCCGGTGATCGCCAATGATCCTGCCAGCGACCACCGAAGCGGCGGCTTGCCCCCGGGCCACCCGGCGCTGGATGCGTTTCTCGGTCTTCCGATCTATGCGGGCGACACACTGGTCGGCGTGATCGGCGTTGCCAACCGTGACGGCGGCTACGACGAGGAATTGATCGAGTTCCTGCAGCCGCTTTCGCACGCCTGCGGCCTGATGATGGCAGGATTGGCGGCGCGGTCGGCTCGCGAGCACGCAGAGGCCGCCATGAAGGAGAGTGCCGCCAGGCTCGAGTTGGCGGTTCGCGCCGGCAATATCGGGATCTGGATCTGGGACTTCGCCACCGACAAGATGTATTTCTCGCCGGAGTGGAAGCGTCAGATCGGCTACGAGGACGACGAGATCGGTGACGATCATCGAGAGTGGGTCGACCGGCTCCACCCTGAGGATTCCGAGCAGACGCTTGCCACAACCCGCAAGTTCATTGCCGATCCATGGCCGGGCTTCGGCGTGGAATTCCGGCTGCGCCACAAGGATGGGTCCTATCGCTGGATCCTGGCCCATGGCTCGCTGAGCTACGGCAATGATGGCAAGCCCGCCCGGATGATGGGGACCCATGTCGACATCACCGAGCACAAGGAGGCCGAGCAGGCGATGTTGCGCGAGTCCAGCAGGCGCCTGCTTCTGTTCGACAACGCGCCCGACGGCATCTTCGTGCTCGACTTCCAGTTGGCCGTTGTCGAGGCCAACCAGAGCTTCGCCCGGATGTTGGGGCGCCCGCTTGAAGACGTGATCGGACTGCATCCCTGGGACTGGGATGCGAACTATCCGACACCGGACCTGCTCAGGGCAGCGTTTCCGGAGCCGCCGCTTGAACCCACCACGTTCATCACGCGGATCCGCCGGCCGGACGGAATGGTGTTCGACGTCGAGGTCAACTCGGTCGTCGCGGACTGGGCCGGCGAAGGGTCCGTGTTCAACGTCTGCCGTGACGTGACCGAGCGGATGCGGACGGAAGAACGGGTTCGTGAGCTGTCGATCGCCGTCGAGCAGAGCCCGGCAAGCATCGTCATCACCGACACGAACGGGTTGATCAAGTACGTGAACCCGCGTTACGAGCAGATCACTGGATACGCGTCGGCCGAGGTGCTGGGGAAGGTCCCGCGGATCCTTCGGCCGGGCGTGCTGCCGGATGAGGATCTACGCGCGCTGCGGGCAGCGATCGAGGCCGGTGGCGACTGGCGCGGAGAGTTCCAGAGCGTTCGGAAGGATGGCGAAGCCTATTGGGAAATGGGCTCGGTTTCGGCAATCAAGGCGCGTGACGGCCGTGTTACCAACTACATCCTGATTCGCGAGGACATCAGCCGCAGCAAGGCGATCGAGGCGCAGTTGCGCCAGTCGCAGAAGATGGAAGCCATCGGGCAACTGACCGCCGGCATGGCGCATGACTTCAACAATCTGCTTGCGATCATCATCGGTAACCTCGAGCTGGCCGTGGAAGCGACCGGCGACAATGTGGTGACCGACAAGATCGGGACCGCCCTTCGCGCTTCGCAGCGCGGCGCTGCGCTGACCAGGCAGCTGCTGGCCTTCGGCCGACGCGCGCCCCTGCAGCCGCAGCCCACCGACCTGAACGCCCTGGTCGCCGATCTCGAGCCGCTTCTTCACCGAACGCTCGGAACCGACATAGAGGTGAAGACGGCGCTTGCCGATGGAATTGCGCCGATCATGATCGATCGCAACCAGATGGAGAACGCTCTGCTCAACCTGGCGATCAATGCGCGCGATGCCATGGCGGAGGGAGGCACCCTGACCATCGAGACTGCGGAGGTCGAACTGGATGCTGCCACCGGTTTCGGCGTGGCGCCCGGGATCCATGCAATGGTCGCGGTCAGCGACACCGGCTCGGGCATGTCGCCCGATGTCCTTGCCCATGCCTTTGACCCGTTCTTCACCACGAAATCTGTCGGCAAGGGTTCGGGGCTCGGCCTCTCTATGGTCTACGGCTTCGTCAAGCAGTCAGGCGGCCATGCGCGAATCTACAGCGAACCGGAGCGCGGCACGTCGGTAAAGCTCTATTTCCCGCTGTCGGTACGGGCTCTGGTGGCGGATGAGGGGGCCAAGGGCAGGGAGGGCGGGGAGCAAATCGCCGCAGTCGGCCGTGAGCGCATACTTGTGCTAGAAAATGACGACGATGTTCGCGAAACGGTTTCTGCGCAGCTGCGCTCGCTGGGTTATGCTGTGCTGACCGAGGACACCGGTGACGGTGCCCTCCAGTTGATCGACGACGGGGAGCGGATCGATCTGCTGCTTTGCGACGTGGTTCTGGGCGGCTCCGACAAGGGACCCGAGGTCGCGGCACGAATGCGGCTGAAGCGGCCGGAGATGAGGGTCATCTTCATGTCGGGATATCCGGAGCGGGCTGCAAGCAACGGCCAAGGCGTGTCCGTCGCGGACAAGGTTCTGCAGAAACCGATCAGGCGTGCCGATCTCGCGCATGCCATACGCAGAGAACTGGGCCCCACGCAAGGAACTGGGCAATGACAACACCAAGTGCGACGAGGCCGATCCTGCTGATTGTCGACGACGAACCCGACGTTCGGCAGCTGGTCCGCGATGTTGCCGAACCGATGGGCTGGACGGTGACCGAAGCCTCGAGCGGGCGGGAACTGATGGACCGTTACGCCGCAGTCGTGCCCGACGCGATCCTGCTCGATATCATCATGCCCGACATGGACGGTATCGAGGTCTTGAACTGGCTGGCCGAGCAACGCACCAGCGCGCGTATTGCGGTCATGACCGGATATTCGGCGACCTATACCGAGGTGGCGAGCGCGCTCGGGACAAGCCAGGGCCTCAACATCGCCCACAACCTGCACAAGCCGTTTTCGATTTCCGATCTGCGCCAGGCGCTCGCCATCGTCAGCGGTTAGCAGGTGCCGCACCAACGGCGCCGCGGCGTTGGGCTCGCGTCGCCGGTTAAATTGCCGATAGGCGGTGCGCCGCCGGAACCTTTCGCCTGATTCCCCCGTTTTCCTGCCCATAGCGGGCCGATGGCGATCCCTCGGTTCGGCTAGGTTTCGCAACCATGGCAGGTGATTGGCATGAACTCCGACCAAATCAAAGGCAACTGGAAGATCCTCAAGGGCAAGGTCAAGCAGACCTGGGGCGATCTGACCGACGACGAGATCGATCGAATCGACGGCAAGCACGACGAACTCGTCGGGACAATTCAAAAGCGCTACGGCATCGCCCGTGAAGAAGCCGAGCGGCAAGTCCGCGACTGGAATACCTGACCGGTTCCGCCATGATCACGGGCAATGATCCGCGTCCGCTCACGCAGAGGGTCAGGAGGGACGATACGCCGTGGTGGGCGGCCGTCTTCTTCATCATCGCCATCGTGGCGGCGGTGCTGGGGTTCGGCGGTGTCACCGCGGCATCCGCCTCGACCGCGAAGTTCCTGTTCTTCATCTTCGTCGCGCTGTTCGTTCTCGCCGTGATCATACATCTGCGGCGTGGGCGGGGCATCTGACGGTCCCGCGCAGTTCCGATACAGGCTCCGGGCGTCGCAAATGTGGCGCCCGGATTCGTTTCTGAGGTCGAATTGAGCTGGCTCAATTGCCGACGCTGGGTTGGTCGGGAGGCGCGCGCGGGCCGGGTGGCGCTACTTCGGCGCCCAGCCCTCGCGCTTCATCTTCTCGTACAGCTTCCGGCCTGAAACCCGCGCCCGTTCCTCCATCGCGCTCCAGTCGCAGTTCGACGCCGGCGAGGATGTCGCCGGCTTCTTCGAGGACGGGCTTTGCGGCGTCGCGCCCGACGTTGTTGTCGATTTCGGCATAGTCATCAACAAGCCTCCGCAACTGATCGTAGGTATCCCGCGGCGAACTTCCAACCAATTTAAGGTATGACGGCGGCACCAGGCGGCCGGTTGCGACGAAACGCGCAATCATCCGGCGCATCGCCTCGTCCGGTTCCACCGCCATATTGGAGATCAGTGCCAGATGAGGAACATTCTCGTCGGAAGCCTGTTCCACCCGATAGAGACGCAAGGAGGAATGCCATGACCGCTACCAGGAAAGCCAAGGGGGATCGCAACTACACCAGCGCGCGCGCCTACCTCAACGCTCCGGAGCGCTTTGCGGAAACGCATGACCCGGAGGATCTGGCGCGGCAAGTTCCGCTGAAGGCAAAGTCGACCCCGCCAGCCGAGAAGCCCGCGCCGCAACCCGGCAACGACGACTAGCGCCGTGCCCGCGGGCTGCGACACGCACCGGGGTCGCAGCCCGCCACTGGCTTGGTTTTGCCAGCAGGAAGGCGCCACAGAGGTAAGCGCGATAAGTGCTTTCGTATACTAGGTTGGTATATAGAATACAAAGTCAGAGATTGCTGAATAGTTCTGCATATATTTGAAATACAAATTTCAGCCCGTGGGGTTGATCTGCGAGCCATTGCGTCGCATAATACCATCACCATTCAGACATTGCAGGCGTAACGCGGCTATCAGCTTTCCTGACGGCGGCGCGGCGTGCCATCTACTGCAATTGAACGACAGGATAGATTGGGAATGTGTGGCTTGGCTGCCGTCAGCGGAATGGCGGGAGAAATCGATGTTGCGACGATGATCGCGCGGCAGCAGCACCGCGGTCCGGACGGAGTCGGATTCGCCGAAGCTGGTCTTGAAGGGGTCAAGCTGGGCCATTGCCGGCTGGCGATCATCGATCCGGCGGAAGGGCGGCAGCCGTTGCGGGGGTCCGGTGCGACCCTGGTGGCCAATGGCATGATCTACAACGATCGCCTGTTGCGCCGGCGTCTCACCGACGCGCCGTACACGACGCTCAGCGATTCTGAATCGATCCTGCACAGCGTGGCCACGGAAGGGCTGGACGCTGTCAGCCGGCTCGACGGGATGTTCGCCTTCGTGCTGTCGGGAGCCGACGGCTTGATTGCAGCACGCGATCCCCTGGGCATCAAGCCGCTCTACATGGGGCGGTCGGGCGAGGGCATCGCGTTCGCTTCGGAGATCAAGGCGCTTGCCGGGGTCGTCGAAACCATCACCGAGTTTCCGCCGGGCCATGTCTTTGACGGCGTGCGCGGGCTTACCCGCTACTACGCGGTTCCCGATGCGCCGCCGGCCGCCTGGGATATCGATCGGGCGATCGCGGCGCTGCGGGCGACGCTGGAAGCTGCCGTGGTGAAGCGCCTGCGCAGCGACGTGCCGTTCGGCGCGCTGCTTTCGGGGGGGCTCGACAGCAGCGTGATCGCAGCGATCGCCAGCCGCCATGTACCCGACCTGAAAACATTTGCCGTCGGGCTGCCGGGCAGCGCCGACCTGGCGGCGGCCCGTCAGGTGGCCGCCTTCCTGGGCACCGACCACCGCGAACTGGTGGTGGCGCCGGAGGCTGTGACCGCGGCCCTGCCAGACATCCTGTACCATCTGGAATCCTACGATCAGGATCTGGTGCGCAGCGCGGTTCCTTGCTGGTTCGTGGCCGAATTCGCTGCCCGGGAGGTGAAGGTCGTCCTCACCGGCGAGGGTGCGGACGAGATATTTGCCGGCTACGCCTACTACCGCGATATCGACGATCCGGAAGCGCTGCACGCGGAGCTGCGCCGCTCGGTGGGGGCGATGCACAACGTCAACCTGCAGCGCGTCGATCGTATGACGATGGCGCACGGCCTGGAAGCGCGGGTGCCCTTCCTCGATACGGCGATGATCGAGCTCGGCCTGAGCCTGCCGCCCGAGTGGAAGCTGCGGCCGGTGGGCGACAGGCGGATCGAGAAATGGATCCTGCGCCAGGCGTTCGCCGACATGCTGCCCGAGGAGATCGTCTGGCGGGACAAGGTGCAGTTCGACCAGGGCAGCGGATTCGACCGCCTGCTGTCTTCGGCGGCGCCCGAGACACCGGCGAACGGCGCCCGCTCCCGGGAGGAAGCCCACTACGAGACCCTCCTGAGTGCGCGCTTCGATCGTCCCGAGGCGATCCTCGATCTGGTCGCGCACTGGGCCGATCGGCCCGAAACCCGCTGAAGCACCAGTTGTCTCGACAGGCCAGCATCGACGCCCGAGGAGGGAAGCCATGACCAATACCGCCGGCAAACGGTCGTTTTCGGGCGTCTATGACCAACCGGACCCGGTCGACTATTTCACCTCGCTCCGTCCGCTGCGCTACATGACCCCACATCACGCACAACCGGTGCTCCGTGCCGCGGCGCGCGCGATCGCGCGCATCCGCAGTCGCGCACCCGTTGAAATGCTGGATCTGTGCAGCGGCTACGGCGTCAACGGGGCCCTCATCAACCATGACCTTTCGATGGAGGATCTCTACCGGCACTTTGTCAGGTCGCGCGGGACGGGCCAGGACGCGGCCCTGTTCCGAAAGCGCCGACTGCCGGTGCCTCTGGCGCGCGTGACCGGCGTCGATGTCGCTGAGAACGCGCTCGCCTATGCGCGCGGTGCCGGGCTGCTGGACGATGCGGTACGGATCGACCTCGAGACCGCCTCGCCCTCGGCCGATCAGGGCAGGCGTCTCGCCCGTGCCGACATGATCACCGTCACCGGCGGCTTCAGCTATGTGGGCGCCCGCACCCTGGGCAGGCTGCTGGCCCTGTTCCCCCGGGACCGGCTGCCGTGGATGCTCTCATTCCCCCTGCGCCACACCGATTTCTCAGCCTGCGAGCGCGTTTTCGAGCGGTTCGGGCTGCAGGTCGAGTCCTGGGACCGATGGGCCTATCCCCATCGGCTGTTCGCCGACCCCGCCGAGCGCGCCGGCGTGCTGGCCGCTCACGACCCGGATGCCGACCCGGTCGCGGCTCCGCCCAGCCGCTCCCA
>JBHJOG010000269.1:0-7365 GCA_050329975.1 Alphaproteobacteria bacterium
GCCGACCGCCGCGCCCGCTCGCTCGCGCTCTTCAGCTGGCCGCAGGCGGCGAGAATGTCGCGGCCGCGTGGGGTGCGGACCGGCGAGGCATAGCCCGCTTCCATCACGATCTTCGCGAAGCGGTCGATCGCGGAGTTGGAGGCGCATTCATAGGGCGAGCCGGGCCACGGGTTGAACGGGATCAGGTTGACCTTGGCCGGGATGCCGCGAACCAGCTTCACCAGTGCATGCGCGTCGGCGGTGCTGTCGTTGACGCCCTTCAGCATCACATATTCGAAGGTGATCCGCCGCGCGTTGTTGGCGCCGGGATAGTCGCGGCAGGCCTGGATCAGTTCGGCGATCGGGTATTTCTTGTTCAGCGGCACCAGCCGGTCGCGGATCTCGTCGGTGACCGCGTGCAGCGAAACGGCCAGGTTGACTCCGATCTCCTCGCCGCAGCGCTGCATCATCGGCACCACGCCGGAGGTCGAGAGCGTGATCCGCCGCTTTGACAGCGCCAGCCCGCTGCCATCGGTGACCACCGCCAGCGCCGCTTTCACGTTGTCGAAATTGTACAGCGGCTCGCCCATGCCCATCATGACGATGTTGCTGACCATCCGCCCTTCCTTCTGCGACGGCCATTCGCCGAGCGCGTCGCGGGCGACCATGATCTGGCTGACGATCTCGCCCGGCCCCAGGTTGCGGACCAGCCGTTGGGTGCCGGTGTGGCAGAAGCTGCAGGTGAGCGTGCAGCCGACCTGGGAGGAGACGCAGACGGTGCCGCGGTCTTCCTCGGGAATGAACACGGTCTCGATCTCGCGGCCGTCGGCCTGCCGCAGCAGCCACTTGCGGGTGCCGTCGGCGCTCAGCTGGGCCGAGGCGATCTCGGGCCGGGCGATCACGAAATGCGCGGCCAGCTCCGCCTGGGTCGCGCGCGCGATGTTGGTCATCGCCGCGAAGTCGGTGACGCCGCGGTTGTAGATCCACTGCCAGAGCTGATCCGCGCGGAACTTCGGCAGCCCGAGCCCGCCGAGCGCGTCCGCGAGTTCGCTCTTCGAGAGCCCGACCAGGTTCAGCCGGCCGTCGATCTGTGCGGCGGGCGGGGCGAACACGGTGTCATGTGCTGCTGCACTCATGAAGCGGGAGATACGCTCGATGCCGCGTTCTGGCAATGGCCGCGTCGACCACCATCCCCGATCGGGGATGGATTCAGGCGGGCTTAGCGCCGCACCGGGATCGCGGCGACGTCCCAGGTCTGTCCGATGCTGTTGGTAACCGTCGCGCCGAAGGCGACATCGAAATTCGCACGGATCGTCTTCCAGATGCGGGCCATGTTGCGATGCCGGAACAGGGTCACCACGATGCCGCCACCGTCGTTCAGCATGCCGCTGTAGTGGCGCAGCGTGTCGGCGGGGGCCCGCGAGTGGCAGATCGAGTCGCAGAACACCACCACGTCGAACTTGCGGTCTGTGCTCCAGTCGTTCCAGTCGCACTGGATGAACTCGGAATCGCGGATGTTGTCGCCCTGGGCGCGCGCGATCGCTTCTCCGGACAGGTCGAGGCCGGTATAGTGGGAATAGCCGAACGGATCGATGTGCCGGGCGAGCGTCCCGTAGCCGCAGCCCGCGTCGAGGACCGTCGGCTGCGACTTCAGCTGCTTCACATAGGCGGCTGTGACCACGTAACGGGGCACCTCGTGGACGCTCTCGAACACATCCCATTCGCCCTCCCGGTAGCGGCGGTCCCACTCCGAGATCGGAAAATTGTAGCCGACGTCGCCGTGGCGCAATCCACTCAGCCATCGCCGGGTACGCTGCCGCAAGCCCTTCACTCTCTCCATCCGTCTTCCGCTCTCGACCTTGTTCTCAGACCGTGGGAGCGTGCCAATGTCACCTTAAAATTTGTGTAACACGTAGCCTCTCGATGCGCCATGAAGCAGGTCGAGCGCTCCGAGGCCGGTGCAACGGCCGGATCCGGCCGCCGGTTGCAGCCGCTTGGCTTCCGTTTCCTCAGAACAGCCCGACCACCTGCCCGTTGGCGTCGATATCGATGCTGTTGGCAGCCGGTACCCGGGGTAGGCCCGGCATGGTCATGATCTCGCCGCAGATCACCACCACGAAGCCGGCGCCGGCAGCCACCCGCACCTCGCGGATCGGCACCACGTGGTTTGTCGGCGCGCCCTTCAGGTTCGGGTCGGTCGAGAAGCTGTACTGGGTCTTGGCGACGCAGATCGGCAGGTGGCCGAAGCCGCCCGCCTGCAGCTCGGCGAACTGCTGGCGGATCTTCTTGTCGGCGATGATGTCGTCGGCGCGGTAGACGCGGGTGGCGATGGTCCGCATCTTCTCCCAGAGCGGCATCTCGTCCGGGTAGAGCGGGTGGAACTGGGCGGTGCCGGCATCGGCCAGCCGCACCACCTCGCGGGCCAGCGCCTCGGCGCCCTTGCCGCCGTCGGCCCAGTGGCTGCAGACCAGCGCCTTCACTCCCAGTTTCTCGGCCGCCTTGACGATCACCTCCAGCTCTGCGTCGGTGTCGGTGACGAATCGGTTGATCCCGACCACAGGCGGAACCCCGAAGCTCTTCACGTTCTCGACGTGGCGGGCGAGGTTGGCGCAACCGGCGCGCAGTGCGTCCAGGTTCTCCTTGCCCAGGTCGTCCTTGCCCACCCCGCCGTGCATCTTCAGCGCGCGGACGGTGGCGACGATCACCGCCGCCGAGGGATTGAGACCGGCCTTGCGGCACTTGATGTCGAAGAACTTCTCCGCGCCAAGGTCGGCACCGAAGCCGGCCTCGGTCACCACATAGTCGGACAGCTTCAGCGCCATCCGGGTGGCGAGTACGGTGTTGCAGCCATGGGCGATGTTGGCGAACGGGCCGCCGTGGATGAAGGCCGGGTTGCCTTCCAGCGTCTGGACCAGGTTCGGCTTGATCGCGTCCCGCAGCAGCACGGTCATCGCCCCGTGGGCGTTCAAGTCGCTGGCGCGCACCGGTTTCCGCTCCCGGTCGTAGCCGACGATGATGTCGCCGAGCCGCCGCTTCAGGTCCTCGACGTCGGTCGCCAGGCACAGGATCGCCATCACCTCCGAGGCGACCACGATGTCGTAGCCGTCCTCGCGGGCGAAGCCGTTGGCAACCCCGCCGAGCGAGGAGACGATCTGGCGCAGTGCCCGGTCGTTCATGTCGACGACGCGGCGCAGGGTGATGCGGCGGGTGTCGATGCCCAGCGCGTTGCCCCAGTAGATGTGGTTGTCGAGCATGGCGCAGAGCAGGTTGTGCGCCGCGCCGATGGCGTGGAAGTCGCCGGTGAAGTGGAGGTTGATGTCCTCCATCGGCACCACCTGGGCATAGCCGCCGCCGGCAGCCCCGCCTTTCATCCCGAAGCAGGGGCCGAGCGACGGTTCGCGCAGGCAGATCATCGCCTTCTTGCCGATGCGGTTGAGCGCGTCGCCGAGCCCGACCGTGGTCGTCGTCTTGCCTTCGCCGGCCGGCGTCGGGCTGATGGCGGTGACCAGGATCAGCTTGCCGTCGGCCTGGCCGGCCCGCTGCTCGAACACGTCGAGCGAGATTTTCGCCTTGTAGTGCCCATAGGGCTCCAGCTGCTCGGCCGGCACGCCCAGCACGTCGCGGCCGACGCCGACGATCGGCTGCAGGGTCGCTTCGCGCGCGATCTCGATGTCGGACTTCGGCATGGCTGCCCCCTGGTTGGTTGGTGCTTGGCTGCGTCAGGCTTCGGCGAGGCGGCGCAGCGCCGAGAGCCCGACCAGCGCGCCGTCATATTCAGCCATCGCGTCGAGCAGTACCGTCAGCACATAGCCGGCCGAGGCGCTGTCGGCGAGCAGGTGGAAGGCCGGCGTCGATGCCAGGTCGGCACGGACGACAATGGCGCTCAGCCGGGCGACCTGGGTCTGGGCGATGGCGTGGTTCGGGAAGTGACTGGCCCTGAGGTCGACGCCGCAGATCTTCGAGAACATGGTTCCGGCGGCATCCCCGGTCAGCGCGAACCACAGGTTGGTCTCCGGCCGCGGCACCTTGTAGGCGCCGGTGCCGGCATCGGCGCCCGGCCAGGCAGCGTCGAGGTCGGCGCACAGCCCGGGCGTGCCGTCGAGCCCGCCCAGCAGCAGCAGTTCGCTCGGCGCCAGCCGGCAGGCGAGCGTGTCGTCGGGCTGCGGCAAAGCGCAGTTGTTCTCCTCCGGCACCTTCACCCCCTGGCCGCGCAGCCAGTCCAGCGCTCCGCGGCCCTTGTAGCCGGTGCGCGGCAGGCCCGAGAGGTCGGCAAGGCCCATTCGCCGGGCGACCGCAAGCTCGGCGTCGGCGTTGCCGAAGTCCATCGCGGTGGCACAGGCGTTCACTTCGGCGAATCGCGCGCCGGCGGCGATCAGCTTGCGCCAGATGAAGCTGCGGCGGGTCAGGTCCAGGGGCTGCAAGGTCATTGGTCGCCCCCCTGTTCCGTCATGGCCGGGCTTGTCCCAGCCATCTCCGCGGGCAGAGGCGGGGCGCAGCGGCGGGAGATGCCCGGCACAAGGCCGGGCATGACGACTTGACGATACGCGGCCGTCATCGCCTACAGCTCCTGCCGCTTGTTCTCGGGGTCGTAGAACGGGATCGGCACCACGCGCGCGTCGATCATCTGGCCGCCGGCGACCCGGATCCGGAAGCCGCTGCCTTCCGCCGCCTGGTCGCTCGCCACATAGGCCAGCCCGATCACCTTGCCCAGCGACGGCGAGCGGACGGCCGAGGTTACCCGGCCGGTGATCTCCTCGCCGCGGATCACCAGGTGGCACTCCTCGGGTACCGGCGCCGCCGGATCGGTGAGTTCGAAGCCGACCAGCATCCGGGTGATCCCGCGCGCCTCCTGCATCGCGATCGAGCGCCCGCCGACGAAGAACGGCTTGTTGCGGCTGATCGCCCAGGCCATCGCCGCTTCCACCGGGTTGGTCAGCCCGTCGGTGTCCTGGCCGATGATGATGTGGCCCTTCTCCAGCCGGAGCAGGCGCTGCGCTTCGACCCCGAACGGACGGATGCCCGCGTCCGCACCGGCAGTCATCAGCGCGTCCCACAGCGCCTCGCCACAGGAGGCCGGCGCATGGATCTCGTAGCCCAGCTCGCCGACGAAGCCGACCCTGAGCAGCCGGCAGTCGACGCCCGCGACGGTGCCCGTGCGCACGCCCATATAGGGGAAGGCCTCGGCCGCCAGGTCGACGTCGGTACAGAGCCGCGCCAGCACCTCGCGCGCCTTCGGCCCGGCGATGTTCACTCCGCAATAGCTGGCGCTGACATTGGTCACGTCGACGTCCAGCCGCCATTGCGCGTTCATCAGCAGCATGTGCTGGTAGACGCCCTGCACGCCCGATGTGGTGGCGGTGACGTAAAAGTGCCGGTCGGAGAAGCGGCAGGCGACGCCGTCGTCGGTGATCACGCCCGACATGTCGGTCATCAGCAGATAGCGGGCGCGTCCGACCGGCTGCTTCAGATAGGCGAAGGTGTACATCCGGTTGAGAAACTCGGCGGCATCCGGCCCGCGCACCTCCAGCCCGCCCAAGGTCGAGACGTCGATGATCCCAACATTCCGCCGCACCGCCAGCGCCTCGGCGGCGATCGCCGCGTCGCGTTCGTCCTTGCGGCCGTAATAGGCCGGGCGCAGCCACAGCCCCGCCGGCATCATCTGGGCGCCGGCCTCGAGGTGGCGATGGTGCATCGCGGTGTGGCGCACCGGCTCGAAGCCGCGGCCGGCGAGATGGCCGAAGGTCTCCGGCAGGTAGGGCGGCCGGCTGGTGGTGGTGCCGACCGCGGCCGGCGGCAGCCCTTGCGCCTTCGCCACCAGCCGCATCGTCGTCACCGCCGAATGCCGGCCCTGGCTCGGCCCCATCCCGACGGTCGAATAGCGCTTGACCAGCTCGATATGATCGTAACCGTCGGCCATCGCGTTCAGGATGTCCTTGACCTGCAGATCCTCGTCGAAGTCGACGAAATCCTTGCCTTTCGGATGCTTGAAGATCGGCCAGGGGTGGGTTTGGCCCTCGGCGCCGGTGCGGTTGGCCGGAACCGGCTGCGGGCCCGCGTCGAGCCCGACGTCCTGCGCTGCGGCCCAGCCGGCGCGCGCGCCATCCTGCACGACGGCGCCGGGATCGAACACCCCGTTGACCGAGCCGCAGGCGAACACGTGCTCCGGCAGGCTGCGGATCGCCATCATCGCGGTCGCGTCGTCGTACTCGAGCTGCGCGCCGGAGTTGTAGAGCAGGTGTGCTGCCGGCGAATAGCCGGTGGAGAGGCACAGCAGGTCGCAGGCGACGCTGTGGCCCTCGCCGTCGGCCGTGCCCTCGCCGGTGATCCGCGCGATCTCGATACCGGCGATCGAGCGCATGCCGCTGCCCGGCCGGCTCTGCCACGGCGTGAAGCCGGGCACCACCGTCACGCCGGTGGCAAGTGCTGCCCGCGTCACCTCGTCGTCGCCCGGCTCGAGCCTGAGGTCGACGATCGCCGCCACCTCGATGCCGGCGTCGAGCAGGTCCAGCGCCACGCCGTACCCGTCGCTGTTGGCCGCCGCGACCACCGCCCGCGTACCGGGCCGCACCCCGTAGTGCCGGATCAGCCGCTGCGCCGCACTGCCCAGCATGATCCCGGGCAGGTCGTTGTGGCGGAACACCATCGGCTGTTCCATCGATCCGGTCGCCACCACCACCGCCTTTGCCCGGATCTTGTACATCCGGTTGCCGCGGATCACCGGCAGCCAGTTGTCTGCGAACCAGCCCTGGCAAGCGGCGTCGGTCATCACCGTGATCCGCGCCTGCGCCGCGACCTTGGCTGCCAGCGCCTGCATCTGCGCCCGGCCGGCGCCGGCATCGGCGCCGAAGCGGGCATAGGAGAGCGCGCCGCCGAGCACCGGGTTCTCGTCGACCAGCAGCGTGTCGGCGCCGGCGTCGGCGGCCTTTAGCGCCGCGCTCATGCCCGCGGCGCCGCCGCCGACCACGACCACGTCGTGGAACAGGTACTGCTTGTCGAAATAGCCGTGGTGGTGCGCCTGGTCGACCACGCCGAGCCCGGCCATCGCCCGGATCCGCGGCTCCCAGCGCCGCCACGAGCCGCCGCCGAACAGGCCCGGCTTGAAGAAGGTCTTGTAGTAGAAGCCGACCGGCATGAAGCGGGCGAAGCGGTCGAGGATCATCAGGCGGTCGTTCTCGAGGCTGCCCCGGTAGTTCTGCCCCCGGACCTCCAGCCCCTCGCGCACCGGCGTCCGGTCGGCGAGCACGTTGGGCGCGCCGGGCAGCTGGACCAGCGTGTTGGCGTCCTGGCCGGCCATGGTCAGCACGCCGCGCGGCCGGTGGTACTTGAACGAGCGCGACAGCACCCTGACGCCGGCGCCCATCAGCGCGCTGGCGATGCTGTCGCCGG
>JBHJOG010000270.1:0-2338 GCA_050329975.1 Alphaproteobacteria bacterium
CCGGCGATCCCGGCGGCGCGGTCGAGCTGAGCGTCGGTCACGATCAGCGGCGGGGCGAGCTCGATCGACGTGCCGGTGGAACAGGCGATCATGCCGAGCTCGGCCATCCGGCGCACCACTTCGGCGGGGAAGCCTTCCGGCGGCGGGGCCTTGCTCGCCGGGTCGGCGGTGAAGTCCACCGCCAGCCACAGGCCGACGCCGCGGACGTCGCCGACGGCGGGGATGCCGGCAAGCGCCGTCTTCAGGCTGGCGAGGAATCGGGCGCCCTTGGCTGCCGCCGCCTCGACCAGGCCCTCGCGGGCGACGATCCCGATCGCGGCGTTGGCGGCCGCGGCCGCCGCCGCGTGGCCGGAGAAGGTGTGCACGTGGCGGAACATCGGCATCGCGTCGGCGATGTCCGGCCGGGTGATCACCGCGCCCATCGGCACATAGCCTGCGGTCAGCGCCTTGGCCATGGTCATGATGTCGGGCTCGATGCCGAAATGCTCGATGGCGAACCACTTGCCGGTGCGCCCGAAACCGGTGATCACCTCGTCGACGATGTAGAGCACGTCATAGCGGGTGCAGATCTCGCGCACCCGCTGCAGGTAGCGCGCGGTGGGGATCTGCACCCCGTTGGCCTGCATGATCGGCTCGCCGATGAACGCGGACACGTATTCCGGCCCCTCGTGCTGGATCTGCCGCTCCAGGTAGTCGGCGCAGAAATCGGCATAGGCCTCCTCGGCCATGCCGAACGGGTTGCGGTAGCGCATCGGACCGGGGATCAGCGACGAGCCGGGCACGCCCGGCTCCATGATGTGGCGGGTGCCGAGCCAGTCGGTGACGGCGAGCGCCCCCATGGTCGAGCCGTGATAGGCGTTCCAGCGCGAGACCACCTTGTAGGCGCGCGGCTTGCGGCCGCTGGCGACATGGTACTGGCGGGCGAGCTTCAGCGCCGCCTCCACCGCCTCGGAGCCGCCGCTGACGAACATGGTGCGCGAGAGGCGTCCGGGGGCCAGTTCGGCCAGCCGAGCCGCCAGCCGCACCGTCGACGGCGCGAAATTGGCCACCGTGCCCACATAGTGGACCTCGACCATCTGGTCGTAGACCGCCTGCGCGATCTCCCTGTTGCCGTAGCCGAGCGTGTTGGCCCGGGTGTGGCTCGACATCATGTCCAGCACCCGCCGCCCGCCGGTTTCGACCAGCTCGGCGCCTTCGCCGGCGACATAGATCGTCGGCCCGTCGCGGCGAACCTGCGCGTTGTCGGCCAGTGGAAACATGCAATGGTCGAGGGCCAGCCGCATCAGCTCCCCCTCGTTGCGGCCATCCTGCGCGACATGGTCGGACATGGTGCTCCCCTCCCCCGCTGGTTCGGGCGAGCTTACACGCATCGCAACGTTTCGGGCCACCGCGGAGCATGGCCGGGCGCGACTGGGCTCGAAGACCTTGGGTAGCGCGGCCCGACTCAGCCACCGGGGCAGCACCGGTGCGCCGACGCGCCTATGCCTGGCCGCGTCAGTCAGTTGAGTGCACTGTAAACCGCAGCTCTAATTCAGCGCCTCGCCTTCCGCCTCACTTCCCTTGTAAATGGAGACGGTAAGGGACAGGCCCAAATCTCCAAAATACCGCAGTAGATCTGGGTCCATAGTTACTGTTTTTGCGGCCATGTTGCTTGATATAATTAGTCCAATATCGACCTCCCGAAACGTTACACCATCGACTTTTTCTACACTGTCCAACCATATTCTATTTTCGTGCAGGAAATTCTTGAGGATCGTAAAACCTTCAGACTCTTTCACGGATCGAGTGGTGTCAATATTATAGAAGAGACAGTTGGTTTTTGATTTCCCAACGCCAAGACGCTCAATTCTGTAGGGCACCAGCGTAGTCAGCCTTGACAAGTTATCGATGTCAACCTCATCTCCGCCAAGCCTGAGGACGAGATTCATCTGGGTACCCCGTCGCATTTCTTTTGTCCTGCCTTGACTCACCGAAACTTCCTCCGATCATGGTAATCTCGCCCATGACAGCTCCTTCAGATAACGCTGCAACGACCTCATCCTGCCACAGCGATGCCGTACAGGGCCGTCCACACCATACCGTGTTTGCGAAGTGCCCGGGCCTATTCCGCCGGCTGCACCACGCCGTAGATCAGCATGACCATCATCGGCATCGACTGCACGATGAGGATCCGCTCGGGCGGGAAGCCGCTGTCGGAGAACCGCAGCATCTCGGCTTCTGGCGCGCCCCCCGGAACCGGAACGCCGTCCACCAGCTCGAGCTCCGCCATCGGCCCGCCGGCCGCGACGACATCCGCGCCCATCAGCTCGCCCGCCCGCTCGCCGGCGATCGCGGCGAG
>JBHJOG010000271.1:0-9395 GCA_050329975.1 Alphaproteobacteria bacterium
TGCAGGCGGCCCTGGCAAGCCCGGGCGGCCTGCCCGCAACTATGCGCATCGGGTTCCATGCCTGTTGCAGACGGTCAAGAGAGAGTTGGGGCGTGACATGAGTCTTCCGACGGTTACCCATCTGCCCGTAGCGCGACAGTCGCAGGAACTCGCGGAGCCCATGTACTATGCGCCGCCGCCGCCGCCGGAGGACGAGGGAGGCCTCGACCTCAGGCGGGTGATCGGGGCGGTCAAGCGCCGGAAGTTCTTCATCCTCGCGGTCATCCTGCTGCTGACCGGGCTCGCCTATCTGTTCATCCGACAGATCACGCCGATCTACGAGGCCAAGGTCACGCTGCTGGTGGAGGGCGACCGGACCCAGTTGATCGAAGGCGACCGGGTCATCCTGAACCAGGATCCCGATCTGGTGACGCGTGAGACCGAGGCAGCGGTGCTGCGGTCCCGCCAGGTCGCGGCACGGGTGGTCCGCGACCTCAATCTGACCGCCAATCCGATGTTCAACCCGACCCTGGTCGCGGAGCGGCCATCGATCCTGGAGTCCGTGTTCGGCGGGATCTCCTCCCTGTTCGGCGGCAGCGCCGAACCGGCGTCCGGGGCCGAGGATGCGCTCGCCGAGCGGATGGTCGCGGCCGGCGAAGATCCGACCGTCGTCGCCTCCGCCTTGTCGCCGGAAGAGATCGAGAAGCTGACGATCGACAACTTCCTTGCCGGCCTGGAGGTGAAGCCGTCGGATCGGGCCCGGGTGATCGAGGTCATCTACTCCTCGTCCGATCGCCATTTCGCCGCCCAGGCGGCAAATGCCGTCGTACGCATCTACATTTCCGGCCAGATCGAGGAGCGGAGCTCCGTGGTGACCGAGGCCGGGGCCTGGCTCGACGAGCGGGTATCCGAGGCGGAGGCCAGGCTGCTGCAGGCGCAACAGGCCCTTGCCGACTTCCAGACCTCGTCGGGCCTGATCAATGTCGGCGACACAACGCTGTTGACCCGCCAGCTCGGCGAACTCAGCGCGTCGCTGATCGTCGCCCGCAACACGGCACAGATTGCCCAGTCCTCGTACGACCAGGTGCAGGAGTTGCTGAACTCAGGTCGCAGTATCGATTCCGTCCCGGCGGTGATGGACAGCCTGCTGGTCTCCCGGCTCCGCGAGCAGGCGGCCGATGTCGAGCGCCGCGTCGCGGAGTTGCGCACCCGCTTCGGCTCCGATTTCCCAGACCTTCGGTCGGCAGAGGCGGAACTGGGCAACCTGCGGGCCGCGATCGGCACCGAGGTGCGCAAGATCGCACTGCGGCTGGAGAACGACCTGGCGCTCGCCCGGGCCAACGAGCAGTCGTTGCAGTCCGAGGTCGACCGGCTCGAAGGCATGCTGGAGCGGCAGACCGGGGGCCAGGCCGAGCTGCAGCGCCTGCAGGATCAGGTCGCGAACGCCAACCAGTTTTATCAGGGCCTGCTCACCCGCCAGAACGAGGTGGGCGTGCAGACCCAGGAGGCGCGCCAGGCCGATGCCCGTGTCATCGAAGAGGCGGTCGCCCCCGACCAGCCGGCGTTCCCCAACGTGAAGCTGATGCTCGCCGCCGCCCTGGCCGGCTCGGCGGTCATCGGCATCGTGCTGGCGATGCTCGCCGAGTTCATGGACAACGGCTTCCGCAGCATGACCCAGATCGAAACTCTGACCGGCGCCCCGGCGATCGGGCTGATGCCGATCACCAAGGGCAACCTGGAGCCGCACCAGGTGGTGGCGCAGAAACCGAACTCCGCCTACGGCGAGGCGGTGCGAAGTTTGCGAACGGCGCTGCTCCTGTCCAGCGCCGACCGACCACCGCGCACCATATGCGTGACCTCCTCGCTGCCTGACGAGGGCAAGACATCGACCGCGCTGTCACTGGCGGTGCTCGGCGCCAAGTCGGGGCAGAAGGTGGTTATCCTCGACTGCGACCTGCGGCGACCCTCGGTGCACAAGGTCATGGGCAAGGAGAACACCCTCGGACTCTCCGACTACCTGACCGGCAAGGCGCCGCTGGCCCAGGTGCTGGAGATCGATCCCGATACCGACCTGCACTACATCACCGCCGGCGGCAAGACGGCCAATCCGCCGGAGCTGCTGCAGTCCGACGCCATGCTCAGGCTGCTGGACGAGCTGAGCGCCAGCTACGACCTGGTGGTGCTGGATTCCCCGCCGCTGATGGCGGTGTCCGACGCGCTGCTGCTGCTGCGGCGCTGCGACAAGACCATCTACGTGGTGCGCTGGGAAAAGACGCGGCGGTCGACCGCGATCGCCGGTGTGCGTCAGGCCTATGACGCCGGCGGCGATCTGGCCGGCGTGCTGCTGACCCAGGTCAATGCGCGGAAGATGGCCCAGTACGACTACGCGGATTCGGGCTACTACTACTCAAGCTCCTACAAGAAGTACTATGCCGACGACCGGTAGGGCCTGACCATGTTTCTCAGGCGCGTTGCCCTGCTCGGGGTGATCGGGTTGGCGATCCTGCTGATGCTGATCGCAGGTCCGCGCGTGATGGCCGGCATCGAGTTGGCCGCGGCCCAGGACGTGATGCGCCAGATCCGCACCGGCCATGGCGCGACCTTCCAAGGCGTCATGCATGCCATCGACAGCCGGCGCGCCGCTGCACGCTGGGATGTCGGGCCTCGGGCCCAGGCCGAGCTCGGGGAGATGCTGCTGACGCTTGCGGCGCTCGACCAGCCGCAAGCCGAGGAAATGCGCGGCGAACTGGCCACCGAAGCGCTGACGGCGACGCGGGCTGCGATCCTGCGTTCGCCCACTCAGCCTTTTGCCTGGACACGCTACACTCAGGCGCTTGCACTGAAGACCGAGACCGAGCGCCTGCAGGCCGGGACGCCGGTCGAGGAGGGTGAGATCAGTCCGATCGACGGGCCGCTGGCGATGGCGATCGTCACCGGCCCCTGGCAGGCCGACCTGGTCGCGACCCGGGTCGAGATGGGCTTGTTCTTCTGGTACCGGCTCAGCGATTTCACCCGGCGGCTGGTCGCCGGCCAGATCTTCATCGGTGCCCGGCAGAATCCCGAACAGCTCGCCGCGGTCACCCAGCGGCAGAACGCGCTGACCGAGGTGATGGCGATCCTGCTGATCGACGACACCCTGCTGCACGAGTTCACGCGGGTCTACTACCGCACCCAGTCCATCGATTCCCGGCGCGAGGCCGAGGGGCAGGGCGCCCAGTAGCCGCCTGCCGTCCTCCCGGCAGATCAGGGCCCGGGTCGGCGCAGAAGGTAGGCGGCCACGAGCAGCGAAGCCTGGTCGTCCCCGATACGGAGGCCGCCGACCCAGGTGTCACCGCCGGCCACCGTCCAAGGCTCGGTGGGCGGGCTCCAGCGCCGGTCGGACTCCTCGGCCCGGACCGTCGCACCGGCGTCCATCGCCGACAGCTTCACGATCCCAAGTGTGGCTACGGCACTGACCAGGGTCATCAGTCCGGCTGCCATGATGGCTCTGGGAAGATCGCATTTGCGTCCGTGCGGCATGTGTGGACGGGTCATCGTGGGGCTCCGGTTCCCGGCGGTCGCGACGGCCACTGCTGCGAACATCGTCAGATGGGCGCGCGGGGCGAAATGCCGAACAGGCTTCGCGTCGCGATCCGGCTTCAGCGGCCGACGGTCTTGCCGGCCTCCGAGCGGTGAAGGATGCGGGCCAGCAGGACGGCCACGGCATGGTCGACGGAGGCGCCCGAGGCAATCGACGGTCCATCGGGCGATTCTGCCGGGAGGCCAAGTCGGTTGATGTCCTCGTTCGGGTTCCGCAGCCGCTCGGATTCTGCCGGCGCGCCGGATGCCGATGCGGCGAGCAGAGTGGAGGCCAGCAGGCCGATCGATCCGCCGATCGAGATCATGATGCCGGCAATCAGGATGGCGTGGGTGAGATTCATGATGTGAGTCCGATCGAAGCTGTGCGGTCATTGGCTGGGTCGCCATGACGCGCCGATCGGTTCAAGACGGAGGCATCAGCCTCCGCACGCTCACAGCGGGTGGCCGGCTGCCCGCATTTCCTCGAGCAGGACCGTCGCCTGCTCGAAATCGGCGTCACTGACCATGATCCGGCGCGGAATGGCGAGCACGCTGCCATCCAGGATGCTGGCATGGGTATCGAAGATTTCGCTGTCGATGCCCGCATCGGCGAGAATGGCGCTGAACCATGAAAGGGCGACCGGGTCGTTGGTCCGCAGCAGTTCCTTCATCTCCCAGCCAGATCTCCCGCTTGCGGCAAGGCGTCGCCGCGCGACCCCGGACACGCGCCGCAGCTTGACCGGTTGTGCGTCCTCTCTATGCTCCGTAGCTGCGCACAGCGTCAAGCAAGGCGGCCGTGCCGTGACAGGAACGGAAAACGTGACCGGCGCCATCCAGACCCGGCCCATCGACCGGGCTCATGCCCGCAAGCCCGCCGTCAAGCCGTCGCTTGACGGGCTGCTCGCGTTGGTGGGCGACGACCTGAAGCGGGTCAACCAGCTGATCGTCGACAACATGGACAACCCGGTGCCGCTGATCCCGCAGCTCGCCGGCCACCTGATCGCGGCCGGGGGAAAGCGGCTGCGGCCGATCCTCACCCTGGCTTCGGCCCGCCTCTGCGGCTATCGCGGGGATCGTCACCTCGGGCTTGCCGCCTGCGTGGAATTCATCCACTCGGCGACCCTGCTGCACGATGACGTGGTCGACGAAAGCAAACTGCGGCGCGGGCTCGACACCGCCAACGCGGTATGGGGCAACCAGGCCAGCGTGCTGGTCGGCGACTTCCTGTTCAGCCGCGCCTTCCAGCTGATGGTCGCCGACGGCTCACTGGAGGTGCTGGAGATCCTGTCCAATGCCTCGGCGGTGATCGCCCAGGGGGAGGTGCACCAGCTTGCCACCGCCAACAACCTGGAGACGACCATCGACGACTATATGACCGTGATCCGGTCGAAGACGGCGACCCTGTTCGCGGCTGCGGCCGCGATCGGAGCGGTGGTTGCCGACCGGCCGGCGGTGGAGCGCGACGCTCTCCACGCCTATGGGATGAACCTCGGCATCGCCTTCCAGCTCGTCGACGACTACCTCGACTATGCCGCGGCCCAGGAGCTTCTGGGCAAGACAGTCGGCGACGATTTCCATGAGGGCAAGATGACGTTGCCCGTGGTGCTGGCGGTCGAGCGCGCCGACGACGCCGACCGGGCGTTCTGGCGCAGGACGCTGGAGGAGCTCGACCAGAGGGACGATGACCTGCCGCGCGCGATGGTGCTGTTGCAGGCTTGCGGTGCGCTCGATGACACACTGGTCGAGGCCCGTCGATTCGGCGAGGAGGCGGGCAAGGCGCTGTCGATCTTCCCCGACAGCCCCACGCGGCGGGAACTGCTCGCGGTCATCGATTTTTGCGTCGCCCGATCGGCCTGACGTCGCCGCCGTGACGCACGACCTGCTCTCACACGTCCGGCAGTGCGCTGCCTACAACCGCGGCGCGAACGAGCGACTCTATGCCGCCTGCGCGCAGCTGTCCGATGCCGACCGGCGCCGCAACCTCGGCAGCTTCTTCGGCTCGATCCATGGAACGCTCAACCACATCATCGTCGGCGACCGCATCTGGATGGGCCGCTTCGCCGGCGAGACCGTGCCCTCCACCGGCCTCGACGCCATTCTCTACGACGACTTTGCCGCGCTGGCCGGGGCGCGGGTGGCGGAGGACCGCCGGATCGAGGCCTTCTTCGCCGGCCTCGACGCCGCGTTCTTCGACCGCCCTCTCACCTATGTCAACAACCAGGGCCGCCGCTTCTCCGACCCGGCGACCGTGATCGTGCCGCACTTCTTCAACCATCAGACCCACCACCGCGGCCAGGTCCATGCGATGATCACCCAGCTCGACCGCGGCCTGGCCCCGGTGCTGGACATGCACCGCGTGCTGATTCCCAACCCGAAGCCCTGAACCCGGCCCAGCGGCGGTGTCGCCCCGCGGCAGAATCGCCCTCCGACGGACTGGCCCTGCGACATGGTGGTCCAGGGGGATTGCCCGCGTCGCGCCTCTCCGAAACGATTCAGGTCGCAACGGATCAGCGGGGAGAGGCAGCCATGGACATCGATTCTGCTCTGCATGCCCTGGGCGTGAGCGGCAGCGAACTGAGACCGGAGGAACGGGCCGGGCTCGACCACGCCGGCTATTTCACCCGCGAGGGCGTGCTGACGCCGGCCGAGTGCGACCGCATGGCGGCCGCCTTCGACCGGCTGGTCGCAGCCGAGGGTGACCGCGGTGGTCATGAGGTGCACATCGAGCCCACGGCCTCGCGCATCTCCAACATCTTCAACAAGACTGACGCCTTCGACCGGTGCCTGGAGATCGCGCCGGTGCTGGCCGCGGCGCACCACCTGCTTGGTGCGTTCAAGGTGCACGGCGCCAACCTGCGCGACCCGCACAAGGGCGGCGGTCATCAGGACATCCACGTCGACGTGCCGAAGAACGGGCCGGAGGACTGGTGGGTGCTGAACGCCATCTTCGCCGTCGACGACGTCACGCTGGAGAACGGGCCGCCGCGCGTGGTTCCGGGGTCGCACCGCTGGGCGCCGATCAACGTCCCCTATGTCAATGTCGGCGACTGGACGCCGCAGCCGCTCTCGCCGGAGGACCAGGCGCGGGTGCCGGCAGACATGGCGGCGCCCTATCCGGGCGAGGTCCTCTTCACCGCGCCGCGCGGCTCGGTGCTGGTGCTCAACTCCAGCACCTGGCATGGCGGCACCCGCAACCGCAGCGGCGCCCGCCGCCGCGTGCTGCACCTGACCTACACCCGCCGCGACCTGCCGCAGCAGCTGGTGCAGCGCGCCCACCTGACCCCGGCCCTGTACGACCGGATGAGCCCGGCGATGCGGTACCTGCTCGACATCGAGAATGTCGGCGCTATCGATCCTGCCATGCTGCGGTCGGCGGGGCGCGAGAGCAGGAGCGGCGACTGGTGGGCGTAAGCCGCTGAGTTCCCGCAGCCTGGCTCTGCCAGAGGAGCGAGCCAGGGCGGGCGGTGCGCTGGCAAGATGGGGCTGCAGCGTCGCCTCGCTCTTCGGGCCGAGGGCGGCAGCCGACACCCGCTCCAGCCGCTAGAGCGTCGTGCCGAAAACGTGAATCGGGTGGGGATTCCCGAATCGGTGTGAGTTGTGATTCATCGTCTGTGGAGGTGGATCATGGGCGCGAGCTATTCGAGCGATCTGCGCGATCGGGTTGTTGCCTTGGTTGATGGGGGCCAGTCGCGTCGGGCGGCGGCGCGGCGCTTTGCTGTAAGCGAGAGCTTTGCGGTGAAGCTGGTGCAGCGGCGGGCCGCGACCGGCTCGACGGCGCCGGCGCGCCAGGGGCGGCCGCCCGGCAGCGGCCGGCTGTCGGCCTGTCTCGATTTTCTGATTGCGCGGGTGGAGGCGAAGCCCGACATCAGCATGCCGGAGCTGGCTGCGGTGCTGGCGGCCGAGCGCGGGGTGACGGCGCATCCGGCCTCGCTGTCGCGTCTGCTGTGCCGGGCCGGCTACACATATAAAAAAATCGCTGCTGGCGGCCGAATGCGCCCGCGCCGACATCCGTGACAGGCGCCGGGTCTGGATCGAGCGGCGCCAGCCCCGCATGGCGCTGGAGCCGCATCGCCTGGTCTTCCTCGACGAGACCGCCGTCACCACCCGGCTGACGCGCTTGCGCGGCCGCGCGCCCAAAGGCCAGCGCCTGAGGGCCTCGGCCCCGTTCGGGCGCTGGCAAACCCAGACCTTCATCGCCGGCCTGCGCTGCTGGGGCCTGACCGCCCCCTGGATCGTCGACGGCGCCATGGACCGCACCGCCTTCGACCTCTATGTCGAAACCCAGCTCGCCCCCACCCTGCAACCCGGCGACGTGGTCATCCTCGACAACCTGTCGGTCCACAACAGCCCGCGCGCCGCCCAGATCCTCAAGGAGCGCGGCGCCTGGCTCCTGTTCCTGCCCCAGTACTCGCCCGATCTCAATCCGATCGAACAGGCCTTCGCAAAACTCAAGGCCCACCTGCGCAAGACCGCAGCCCGAACCTATGACGCTCTATGGAAGGCTGTTGGCGATATCTGCAACCTCGTCAGCACAGCCGAATGCTGGAACTACTTCAAACACGCAGGATATGCGTCCGATTAAAGGCTCGATGCTTTAGGGGCCGAAGCTGCAAGGAAATTCTACGGCGCCGGCAGCGGCACCGCGGGTCCAGACGTCCTGGTTTTCTCCCGCACTTGCGCGTGAAGTTGGTCAGCCACATAGAAACAGGCAATAGCCAGGCACAGGCTTGCTGCTGCGCCAATACCAAGAAAAGGAGGAACCATGTATAGCTATTGACCGTCGGTGGGAGTCGTCACCGCGGCTAACGCGATTGCTGCGACTGCAGCTCCGAAGAAATAGACCAAGCCAATCGCTCCCGAAGCAGCGCGACTGAAGTGATTCGCATACGATTTCGTCTTATCCGGGGAATATAGCAAACAGAATGCAGCAGACATGGATATCATAATCCGGTGCGGGCGTTCGGGTTCGGTGTAGCCCTACGTTCTCTGCCGCCCATTCGGGAGCGTCAAAAAGAGGCGGGGTTGTCCTGCCTGGACACCTTCCCGGAGAACCCGTGACAGCGCCGGGGCGATGCGCCACCTGCTGACGAGTAGGACGCGCGCCACGCAACGACGCTAGTTGATCGCGGAACCACGTCGCGTCAGAAGTCGTGTTTCGGGCCGCGAACGAGCGTGCTGCGCGCCAGTGGTTTCGGCTCAAGCTGGGCGTCCTCATAGAGCTGGGCCGCGCAGGGATAGGCTCCGGCACTGACGTAGCCGTCAATCACTTCGCCCGCAGCACCGAAGACGACCACCGGACTGCCCTGCACATCGCAAGGTGTGAAATAAAGGCAGGCCGACTTGATGTGGGAGATGTTGTGTTTCCGAAAGAAATTGACGTCCTGATAAAACGCCTGAAAGAAATCTTCGATCGACATGAGTCCTGTATATTTTCCGCGCATTAGTCTGTTCCTATGTAATTAATGGTCACTATGCTGCTATTCTACGTTGTATTTTGTTAACAGATATATAACAGTACGGGCATGATAGGATTGCGGAGGGGCGCTTACGCGCCCCTCCATGCGGAATGCTAGAACGGGATTTCTTCGTCGGTGGCCTCACCGCGGGTATCGGTGCTTGCTTCCGCCCGTCCGTCTTCGTCCTGCTCCTTGGGCGGCATCAGGACGATGCGGCCGTCGAAGTCGATGGGCAGCACGTTGACGAAGACCGTCATGCCCTCGCCGCTCTTGTGCGGCCAGACGCCGCCGAGGCGGGTCCAGAACTTGCGGCCGCGGCCCTGATCGGAAACGTGATAGGCGACGAAGGCCGGCGGGTTGGACGTGACCCTCGACGACAAGAATGAACTGTTCGGCATTCAG
>JBHJOG010000272.1:0-10374 GCA_050329975.1 Alphaproteobacteria bacterium
CCGTTCATGCAGATCAGGAACGTCAGCAGCACCAGGATGCCGGCGGACGTGCGCTCGACGAAGCCGCGCTCCGCGCTGTCGGCCCAGATATAGATCTGCGAGGGGAGCGCCGTCGAACCGTCGGTCAGCGCGTTCGGCGCCTCGGTGATGAACGCGTTCATGCCGATCATCAGCAGCGGCGCGGTCTCGCCCAGCGCCTGGGCCATCCCGATGATGGTGCCGGTCAGCACGCCGGGGAAGGCAAGCGGCAGGATGTGGTGGAAGATCGCCTGCAGCTTGGAGGCGCCGAGCCCGACGGCGGCCTCGCGAATCGAGGGCGGCACCGACTTCAGGCTGGCCCGGGTGGCGATGATGATGGTCGGCAAGGTCATCAGGGCCAGCACGATGCCGCCGACCAATGGCGCCGAGCGTGGCAGCCCGAACAGCTGGATGAACACGGCCAGGCCCAGCAGCCCGAAGATGATCGACGGCACCGCCGCCAGGTTGTTGATGTTGACCTCGATCAGGTCGGTGAGCCTGCCCCTCGGCGCGAACTCCTCCAGGTAGATCGCGGCCCCGATGCCGATCGGGAACGACAGCACCAGGCAGACCGCGAGCATGTAGAACGAGCCCTTGATCGCACCCCACAGCCCGGCCAGCTCGGGCTGGCGGCTGTCGGCGTTGACGAACAGGTAGCTGTTGAAGGCGACCTGCATCCGGCCAGCCGCCTCAAGCCGGTCCATCAGGGCGAATTCCAGGTCGCTGATGCGCCGCTGGCCCGGCGGCAGGTCCCGCGAGATGAAGCCCTTGTTCGCCTGGTCGGCATTGCTCGCGGCAGGCAGCCATATCCGCACCGTCTGGCCGATCCGGTCCGGATTGGCCATCACGAAGTCGCGCAGGATGAACTGGGCACCGCTTGAGATCAGCCCCGAGAGGGCCTGCGCCTCATCTTCGCTCGTGCCACCGACCGCTTCCGCCAGCGCCTGGTCGATGATGGCGCCATAGCGGACCCGCTGCAGGCGGGCCGGGTCGCGGCTGCCGTCCGGGTCGATCACTGCTTCGTCGAGATGGACGTCCAGCCCGATCTCGGTCTGCACGAACGCCGAATAGCCCTGGCTGATCAGCGTCACGAACAGGACGCCCAGCACCCCCAGCGCCAGCACGACGGCGAGGATGCCATAGAGCCGGAACCGGCGCTCGGCGGCGTAGCGGCGACGCAGGCGGGCCTGGGCGTTCGGCGAGGTGTGGACGCTGGCGAGGACCGCCGGCGGCACGGAGGCGGTCAGCTCAGTCATATTTTTCCCGGTACTTCTTGACGATCGCCAGCGCGACCACGTTCAGGAACAGGGTGACGACGAACAGCACCAGTCCCAATGCGAAGGCGGACAGGGTCTTGGCGCTGTCGAAGGCGGTGTCGCCGGTCAGGTTGGCGACGATCTGCACCGTTACGGTGGTGACCGCCTCGAAGGGGTTGGCGGTGAGGTTGGCGGCCAGGCCGGCAGCCATCACCACGATCATCGTCTCGCCGATGGCCCGGCTGACCGCGAGCAGGATTGCGCCGACGATGCCGGGCAACGCAGCCGGCAGCACCACCTGGCGGATCATCTCCGACCTGGTGGCGCCCAGCGCGGCGGCGCCGTCGCGCATGGCGCGGGGCACCGCGCGCATCACGTCGTCGCTGAGCGAGGAGACGAAGGGGATGATCATCACCCCCATCACCACGCCGGCGGCGGCCGCGCTGTTGGCGGCGATCGGCAGCCCGACCAGGTCGCCCAGGTCGCGGAACAGCGGGGCGACGGTGAGGATCGCGAAGAAGCCGTAGACGACGGTCGGCACCCCGGCCAGGATCTCGAGCACCGGCTTCACCGTCGCCCGCAGCCGGTCGGAGGCGTACTCGGACAGGAAGATCGCGCTCATCAGGCCGACCGGCACCGCGATCAGCATCGCAACGGCCGAGATCAGCAGGGTGCCGGCGAAGACCGGCACCGCGCCGAAGGCGCCCGACGAGCCGACCTGGTCCTCGCGGATCGCCGTCTGCGGGCTCCAGGTCAGGCCGAAGAGGAAGTCGATCGGGCTGTAGCGTTCGAAGAAGCGCAGGCTCTCGAAGAACATCGACAGCAGGATGCCGAGCGTGGTCAGCACCGCGATCCCGGCGCAGAGGATCATCGCCACCCGGATCGCCCGCTCGACCCTCTTGCGCGCCAGGAACGCGGTGCCGAGCCGCTGGTAGGCGAAGCTGAGCCCGGCCAGCGCCAGCACCAGCACCACCGCGGCGATCGTCCAGCCGAGGGTCGCGCCGAGCTCGTTGTAATACGCCGCGGCGTCCACGATCGCCGGATCGTCGGAGACGAAGCCGACGCCGGCGGCGGTGTTCTGGATGTTGGCCAGCAGCAGGTTGAGCTCGGGGCCGGTTTTTCCGGCGGTCGCCGACTCCGGCAGGCTGCTCATCACCAGGCTGTCGATGATGGTGCTGCCGAACAGAAGCCAGAGCAGGAACAGGACGACGGCCGGAACCCCGGCCCACAACGCCACGAAATAGCCGTGATAGCTGGGCAGGGAGTTCAGGGCCGCGGGCCGGCCGCCGGCCAGCGCCGTCGCCCGGCCGCGCCCGAGCCAGTAGCCGGCAAGCGCCAGCACGGCAAGGGTGGCGAAGATCACGGTCGACGACATCCCCGGGCCCCTCCTGCTCCTCCGGCCGCCCGGCAGCTGTGCCGCCGGGCGGTTCGGCGCGAACTGCGCCTATTCGTAACGGGTGAAGTGCACCGCATTGACCACCGCTTCGCGCGCCGCGTCGCGTTCGGCCTTCGGAGCCGGCACCAGCCCGATCTCGAGCAGGTAGCTGTCTGGACCGATCGCCTCTTCGCTGGCGGCCTCCTCGATGAACTCCTGCAGGCCGGGGATCACGCCGCGATGCGCGTTCTTGAAATAGAGGAACAGCGGCCGTGACACCGGGTAGGAGAAGTCGGCGATGGTGGTTTCGTCAGGCGCGACGCCATCGATCGACAGAACGCTGAGCTGATCGCGGTTCTCGTAGAAGTACGAATAGCCGAAGATGCCGTAGGTGTTCGGGTCGGAGATCATCCGCTGCACGATCAGGTTGTCATTCTCGCCGGCCTCGACGAAATGACCGTCCTCGCGCATCCGCTGGCAGACCTGCTCGAACCGGTCCTCGTCGGTCTCCTCCAGAGCCGCGATCGCCGGCCACTGGGCGCAGCCTTCCTCCATGACCAGTTCGACCCAGGCGTCGCGGGTGCCGGAGGTCGGTGGCGGGCCGAACACGGTGATCTCGATGTCCGGATAGGACGGGTCGATCTGGGACCAGTTGGTGTACGGGTTGGCCACCACCTCGCCGTCGGCCTCGACATCGGCCGCCAGCGCCTTGTGCAGGTCGGCCAGCGCGATGTCGAACGCCTGCCCGTTGCTCGATACCGCGAGCGACAGCCCGTCATAGCCGAGCTGCAGCTCGGAAATGTCGGTCACGCCATTCTGCTGGCACAAGTCGTACTCGCCCTGGGTCATTGCCCGCGAGGCGCCGGTCGCATCGACCTTGTCAATCCCGACCCCATCGCAGAAGATCTGCATGCCGCCGCCGGTACCCGTCGATTCGACGACCGGGGCCGGATTGCCCGTGATGCCGGCGAAGGTCTCGGCGATGACCGTCGAATAGGGAAACACGGTCGACGAGCCGACGACCCGGATCTGCTCCCGGCTCTGCGCCGACGCAGCGCTTGCCGACGCGGCCAGGACGAGCGCGGCTGTCGTCGCAAGAAGTATTCTCTTCATATCCACCTCCACTAGGCGACGGTGCGACCCCATGCAGCGGCAACGGCCAAACCTGTCGGTTCGCCTCGGCCGACGACACGGGATCAGTGAAAATCGCACCCCCATTCCGGGGATCGGCCCCGGTAACCGAGGCCAACCTAGTGATCGCCTGGGATCAGTTTTATTTCGTTCCGGTGACACTTTGATGACAGCGGCTGCGTCCTGGGTCCATCAAGCGAACGCCGCGCGGGAAGCCTTGCCGGCTGGCCGGGGGCTATAACGTCAGGGCGGAGAGCCGGGGCTCGCCGGATCGGACCGGGCGGGGGGCAGCGGGCCAGTAGACGGTGAAGGTGCTGCCTTCGCCGACCCGGCTCTCGATCTGCAGCGTCGCCCGGTGGCGGCTGACGATGTGCTTGACGATGGCCAGTCCGAGGCCGGTGCCGCCCATCGCGCGGGACCTGGCCCTGTCGACGCGGTAGAAACGCTCGGTGATGCGCGGGATGTGTTCGCGCGCGATGCCCTCGCCCTGGTCCTGCACCGCCATGGCGACGGTGCCGCCGCGCGCGGCGTCCTCGCCGGCCGCGTCGTCCCCCGCCCGGTCCGACAGGCGCCACAGCCGCACCGTGACCGCGCTGTGGTCCCGGCTGTAGCGGATCGCGTTCTCGACCAGGTTCTCGATGACCTCGTAGATCTGGTCGCTCTCGCCGATCACCTGGCAGTCGGGGTCGGACTGCTCCAGCTTCAGCGCGATGCCGCGCTGCGCGGCGCGCTGGCCCAGCGCCTGGATCACGGCCCGGACGCGCGCCGACAGGTCGACCGCGTCCGAGGGCCGGGTGTGCTCCTCGAGCTCGATCCGCGACAGCGACAGCAGGTCGTCGATCAGCCGCGTCATCCGCCGACCCTGCTCCTCCATCAGCCCGAGGAAGCGCTCGCGCGCCGCCGGATCGTTGCGGGCGGCGCCGGCCAGGGTCTCGATGAAGCCGATCAGGGCGCTCAAGGGGGTGCGCAGCTCGTGGCTGACATTGGCGACGAACTCGGCGCGCAGTTGCTCGGTGCGCTTGAGCGCGGTCAGGTCGTGGATGAGCACCATGGCCACCGGCCGCGGCTCTTGGCGAACGGCCGGCCCGGGGTCGGCCACGCTGGGCAGACGCTCGACGATGGCATTGAAGCTGCGGGCCACCGGCACCGGCTGGTCGAATTCCACCTCCCGCTTGGCCTCGCCCGCCAGCACGGCCGCGATGGCGTCTAGCAGCGCGGGCGCGCGGATCACCGCGCTCAGGTCGTGATCGGCGAGCCGGCTGCCGAAGGCTGCACGCGCCGCGATGTTGGCGCCAAGCACGGCGCCGTCGGGTCCGAGCAGCAGCAGAGGCTCGGGCAGGTTCTCGATGATGACGGCATTGGCGCGCGCCGCATGGTCCGCGCGCCGCTGCTGCTCGGCAGCACCCCGGGCCAGCCCGCCCACGGCGGCCGCGACCTCGGCCAGGGTCCCGGCAGGCTGCGGTCCGCTCAGCGCCTCGCCGCGGCCAAGCGCACTGCCGGCATAGCCGGCGATCCGCGCCAGCCCGCGCTGGTGGCCGACAACCAGCGGCGTGACGGCGGCGACGGTGCCGACCGCGATCGCCAGCGCGGCCAGCCAGCCGAGTTCGCCGGTCAGCGCCAACACGCCGGCGATTGCGACCGGCGCAGCGCTGAGCGCGGCGACGGCGCCGGCGATCGGTCGCAACGGTATCGGCCTGCGCGCCATGCGATCTTCCGACTCCGGCCTTCCGGTTCAGCCGTCCAGTCGCGGCCCCCGAGCAGGGCGACCAGCGATAGTCCGGTTCCGTGACAATTGCATGTCGCCCGGACCGGCTTCAGCGGTCGGCATGGCGGGTCCAGGCCTCGTGGCCGGCGAGCGCGGCGGCGTTGACGATGTCGGTGACGGTCGAGCGCATCGGCGTGATCTCGATCGGGTGGGTGAGCCCGAGCAGCAGCGGCCCGATCACGGTGGCGCCGCCCATCTGGTGCACCAGCTTGAAGGCGATGTTGGCGGTGTGCAGGTTGGGCATGATCAGCACGTTGGCCGCACCGGTGATCCGGCAGAACGGATAGAACCGGTCGCGCAGGTCGGGGTTCAGCGCCATGTCCGGCGCCATCTCGCCGTCATACTCGAAATCCACCCCCTGGGCATCGAGCAGCGCCACCGCCTGGCGCATCAGGGTGGCCGATTCGCGCCACGGGTTGCCGAAGTTGGAGAAGGAGCAGAGGGCGACCCGCGGCTCGTGGCCCATCCTGCGGACATGGGACGCGGCCTGGATCGCGATCCGGCTCAGCGCCTCGGGGGAGGGCGCCTCGTTGACGTTGGTATCGGCGATGAACACCGTCCGGTCGCGGGCCCGCACCATGGCCAGCCCGAAGACGATCCGGTTCGGCTTGGCGTCGAACACCAGCCGGATGTCGTCATAGGCGACGCCGAAGCTGCGGGTGAGCCCGGTGACCATCGCGTCGGCGTCGCCGCAGGCGACCATGCAGGCAGCGAACACGTTCCGGTTCTGGTTGACCTGGCGCATGCAGTCGCGGAACAGCATCCCCTTCCGCTGCTGCCGCTGATACAGATACTCGGTGTAGCGCTCCCGCTCGTCGGTGAGCCGGGCGTTGTGAATCTCCAGGCAGTCGGCGTTGCGCAGGCCGAGCCGCTTGATGGTCTCGACGATCACTTCCTCGCGTCCAACCAGCAGCGGCGTGCCGAAGCCGGCGCTGTAGAATGCGAGTGCGGCGCGGACCGAGCGCTCCTCCTCGCCCTCCGAGAACACCACCCGCTGCGGGTTCTGCCGCACCGTCTCGAAGATCAGCTCGAGTGCCGCGGCGGTTGGGTCGAGGCGGGACTCCAGCGACTTGCGGTAGGCAACCAGGTTGGCGAGCGGCCGCCGGGCGACGCCGCTGTCGATCGCCGCCTTGGCCACCGCCAGCGGGACATGCGCGATCAGGCGCGGATCGAACGGCACCGGGATGATGTAGTCGGGGCCGTACTGCAGCCGGGCGCCGCCATAGGCGTTGGCGACTTCGTCGGGCACGTCCTCGCGGGCGAGCGCGGCGATCGCCTCGGCGGCGGCGATCTTCATCGGCTCGTTGATGGTGCGCGCCCGCACGTCGAGCGCGCCGCGGAAGATGTAGGGGAAGCCGAGCACGTTGTTGATCTGGTTCGGGTAGTCCGACCGGCCGGTGGCGACGATCGCGTCATCGCGGACCGCCTTGACGTCCTCCGGCCGGATTTCGGGCTCGGGGTTGGCCATGGCGAAGATGATCGGCCGGTCGGCCATCGCCTTCACCATCGCGCCGGTGACGCAATTGGCTGCCGACAGCCCGAGGAAGATGTCGGCACCCTCCATCGCCTCCTGCAGGGTTCGGCGGTCGGTGGGCACGGCATGCGCCGACTTCCACTGGTTCATGCCGCGGTCGCGGCCCTGGTAGATGACGCCGTCGCGGTCGCACAGGATCACGTTTTCGTGGGGTACGCCCATCGCCTTCAGCAGTTCGATGCAGGCGATCGAGGCGGCGCCAGCGCCGTTGGCAACCACCCGCACCTCCCGGATCGAGCGGTCGGTGAGCGCCAGCGCGTTGATGAGCCCGGCGGCGGTGACGATGGCGGTGCCGTGCTGGTCGTCGTGGAACACCGGGATGTCCATCAGCTCGCGCAGCCGCTGCTCGATGATGAAGCAGTCGGGGGCGCGGATGTCCTCCAGGTTGATCCCGCCGAAGCTCGGGCCCAGGTAGCGGACGGCGTTGATCACCGCCTCGACGTCCTCGCTGTCGATCTCCAGGTCGATGCCGTCGATGTCGGCGAAGCGCTTGAACAGGACCGCCTTGCCCTCCATCACCGGCTTCGAGGCCAGCGCGCCGATGTTGCCGAGCCCGAGCACCGCCGTGCCGTTGGAGACGATCGCCACCATGTTGCCGCGGGCGGTGTAGTCGAACACGGTATCGGGGTCCTCCGCGATCTTCAGGCAGGGTGCCGCGACGCCGGGAGAATAGGCGAGCGACAGATCCCGCTGGGTGATCAGCGGCTTGGTCGGGGCGATCTCCAGCTTTCCGGGCCTGCCGCTGGCGTGCATCAGCAGCGAATCCTCGGCCAAACTGTTCCTCTTGGTCTCGTCGGGCATCGGGCGTTTCCTCGTGCGGGTTCTGGGACCTGTGCGGCCCTATCATCTTGTGGCGGCGCTCGATGCTGAATAGCACAGGACGTGCCACGGTGCTCCATGCAGCACGCCTGCTGCAGCAATCCGCCACGATCCGCGGATGCGAGTCCGACAGCGGAATATTGCCGATCCGGAATGTGGAACCCGCATGAGGTTCCGGGGTTGTTTCTTCACACACGGCACGCGTCGCCCACGAATGCGCCGCGCGCCGATGAACAAGGAGAACCACCATGCGCATTCTGGCAATCGTCTTGGCCACCGCGACCCTCGCGCTGGCCGGTTGCGGCAAGAGCCCGATGGAGCGCGGCCTGTCGGGCGCCGGCATCGGTGCCGGTGTCGGCGCGGCGGGGTCGGCTCTGACCGGCGGCAGCGTGCTCGGCGGCGCCGCGGTCGGCGGTATCGTCGGCGGTGCGGCGGGCGCGCTGACCGACCCTGATGACATCAGCCTCGACTGAGTCCGGTGGCGATTACGCCACAGTTCTCCCCTTCTGCCGCAAGTTGGCCGTATAGGCTATTGATCTCATGTGCTATTCCCGTATTGTAACCCCAATCGGGTTCAAGGCGAGGAATAGCACATGATGATTCGTCTGGCGGCAGGGCGTTTGGCCATTGCCGGAATGGCCGCGGCTGCGGCGGCCCTGTTAGCGGGATGCGGCAGCACGCCGTTGGACCGCGGCACCACCGGCGCCGGGATCGGGGCCGGTGCTGGCGTGGTCGGCGCAGCTTTGCTCGACACCAGCCTGCTGGGCGGCGCCGCAGTCGGCGCACTCGCCGGTGGCGCCGTTGGCGTGCTGACCGACTCGGACCAGCTCTACCTCGGCGAACCGGTGTGGGACCAGTTCAACTGACGGCTCGGCCCTGGCGAGCCGGCCCACAGGTTGCCGCCGGCTGTCATTACAGTAAATTATGCTGCGTCGGCGCGCCCTTCCGGGTCAGAAAGTCCGGTGCTTCGGGTCCACCGGCAGGGGAGACGATCATGAGACTGGCAGCGGTTGCTATCCTGGGCCTGATGCTCGCCGGTTGCGGCAGCTCGACCGGTGACCGGGCGCTGGGCGGCGGTCTGATCGGCGCCACCGCCGGTGCCGCGGGCACGGCCCTGTTCGGCGGCCATATCCTGGCCGGAACCGCCATCGGCGCGGCGGCCGGGGCGCTGACCGGCGCCCTCACCGACAAGGGCACCATCAACCTCGGCGAGCCGCCCTGGTAGCATCCGGCGACCGCTAGCGCCGGCGACGCCATCGGGCGGTGGCCGGCTGGCGGCTTTGCCGCTATGACGGCGGCATGACCGCCGAGCCAGCGACCCCCACCGATTCCCCCGCCGGCGCAACGCCCCCCGAGGCCGCAACGCCCCCCGACGGGGCGACGCCCATGATGCAGCAGTACCTGGCGCTGAAGGCGCGCCATCCCGGCTACCTGCTGTTCTACCGGATGGGCGACTTCTTCGAGATGTTCTTCGAGGACGCGGTCCAGGCTGCCGCGGCGCTGGACATCGCCCTGACCAAGCGCGGCAAGCACCTGGGCGAGGACATCGCCATGTGCGGGGTGCCGGTGCACCAGGCCGAGGGCTATCTGCACAAGCTGACGTCCAAGGGCTTCCGGGTCGCGGTCTGCGAGCAGCTGGAGGATCCCGCGCTGGCCAAACAGCGCGGCGGCGCCAAGGCGGTGGTCCGCCGCGACGTGGTCCGCCTGGTCACCGCCGGCACCCTGACCGAGGACGCCCTGCTCGACGGCCGGTCGCACAACTACCTGGCGGCGCTGGCCGACACCGGAAGCACTCTGGGCAGCGGCAGCCTGGCGCTGGCCTGGGCCGACATCTCGACCGGGGCGGTGGCGGTGCAGGCGGCGACGCCGTCCGACCTGCCGGCCCTGATCGCGCGGGTCGAGCCGCGCGAACTGCTGCTGCCCGAGCGGCTGCTGCAGCACAGCGCCCTGTTCGAGACCTTCGCCGAGCGCAAGTCGGCGCTGACGCCCCAGCCCAACGCCCGCTTCTCCAGCGCCGGCGGCGCCAAGCTGCTGCAGCAGGTCTACGGCGTCGGCACCATGGACGGCTTCGGCGGCTTCGAGCGGGCCGAGATCGCGGCGCTGGGCGCGCTGGTGGACTACCTCCTGCTGACCCAGAAGGGCACGCTGCCGGCGCTGCGCCGGCCCCAGCGGCTCCAGCCCGGCGACACGGTCCAGATCGACGCCGCCACCCGCGCCAACCTGGAGCTGGTGCGGACCCTCTCGGGCGAGCGCCGCGGTGCCCTGCTCGACGCGGTCGACCGCTGCTGCACCCAGCCCGGCGGCCGGCTGCTGGCGGCGCGCCTGGCCGCGCCGAGCACGGACATAGCCGAGATCGGCCGCCGGCTCGATGCGGTCGCCCATTTCGTCGCCGGCGACAGCCTGCGGGCCGAGGCGCGGGCGGCGCTGCGCGGCGCGCCGGACCTGGAGCGGGCGCTCGCCCGGCTGACCGTCCGCC
>JBHJOG010000273.1:0-18189 GCA_050329975.1 Alphaproteobacteria bacterium
GCTGGACCGGCTCGCCGACGCCGGCGCCGTGCTCGAGCCGGTCGACGAGCCCGAGCTGGAGCAGGTGGACGCGCGGATGGGCTACGCCATCGTGCTGTGCGAGGCGGCGCGCTGGTGGCACCATTTCGCCGCCGACCGGCTGGGCATGAGCCTGATGGACCTCGCCGAGGAGATCGCGAGCCGGGATGTCCGCGACCTGTTCGAGCGGCTGGAGGCGCTCTCGATCGGCCTGCGTCCGGACTGCCAAGCTGCGATGGCGCACGGCCGGCCGGCGCTGCAGGCGCGCTGCGCCTCGATCTTCGCCGAGCGCAGCCTCGACGCCCTGCTCACCGCCACCGTACCGGTCCAGCCGCCCTTTGTCGGCGAGGACGACGACCTGGTCGCCGACGGCGTGGCGCTGCCGACCTTCCCCACCCTCACCGAAGCCTGCGCGCTGGCCGCCGTCGCCGGACTTCCCTCGCTGTCGATCCCGGCCGGCCTCGACGCCGGCGGGCTGCCGGTCGGGCTGCTGCTCGACGGGCCAGCGGGAGGAGACCGCCGGCTGCTGGCCGTCGGCGCGGCGGTGGAACGGGTTGTAGGCATGCGGTGACGCGGTGTTTCAACGCGCGCTTGTCCGCCAGCGCGGGTTGATCCAGGGCTCGGCATTGGACGGTGCCAGCGGGGTGCGGCCGAGGATGTGATCGGCCGCTTTCTCGCCGACCATGATCGAGGGTGCGTTCAGGTTGCCGTTGGTGATCCGCGGGAAGATCGAACTGTCGGCGACTCGCAGGCCCTCGACACCGATCACCCGGCATTCCGGGTCGACCACCGCCAGCGGGTCGGTGGCCGCGCCCATCCGGCAGGTGCCGCAGGGGTGATAGGCGCTCTCGACATGGTCGCGGATGAAGCCGTCGAGCTCTTCGTCCGACTGCAGCGCCGCGCCGGGCTGGATCTCCTTCCCGGCAAAGGGCCGGAAGGCAGGCTGGGCGAAGATCTCGCGGGTCAGCCGGATGCAGCGGCGGAAATCGGCCCAGTCCTGCGGGCTGCTCATGTAGTTGAACAGAATCCGCGGCGGCGCCGCCGGGTCGGGGCTGCGCAGGGTCACCGCCCCGCGCGAGGGCGAGCGCATCGGGCCGACATGGGCCTGGAACCCGTGGCCCTCGGCCGCCGCCTTGCCGTCGTAGCGGACCGCGATCGCCAGGAAATGATACTGGATGTCGGGATAGTCGACGCCCGGGGCGGAACGGAGGAAGGCGCAGCTCTCGAACTGGTTGCCGGCGCCGGGCCCGGACTTGAGGAACAGCCAGCGGGCGCCGACCAGCGCCTTGCCGAAGGTGTTCCAGTACTTGAACAGGGTGACCGGCTGCAGGCAGGCCTGCTGGACGTAGAGCTCCAGGTGGTCCTGCAGGTTGCGGCCGACGCCCGGGCGGTCGGCGACCACGGCGATGCCGTGGGCGGCGAGCTCCTCGGCGGGCCCAATGCCCGACAGCAGCAGCAGCTTCGGCGCGTTGATCGAGGAGGCGGCGACGATCACCTCGCGCCGCGCCGCGACCGTTTCGATGCGGCCGGCGCGCGCGACCTCGACCCCGACCGCGCGGCCGTCGCGGATGACGATCCGGCGGGCGAGGCAGCGGACGAGGCGGAGATTCGGCCGCTTCAGCGCCGGTTTCAGATAGGCGTTGGCGGCGGACCAGCGGCGGCCGCGCCACACCGTCTGTTCCATCGCGCCGAAGCCCTCCTGCTTGGCGCCGTTGTAGTCGGCCGTCAGCTCGAACCCGGCCTCGCGCCCGGCCTCGACGAAGGCGCGGACCAGCGGGTTGGTGCGCGGGCCGCGGGTGACGTGCAGCGGCCCGTCATGGCCGCGCCAGTCCGGATCGCCGCCATGCCCGCCGTCGTGCCAGTTCTCCATCCGCTTGAAATAGGGGAGCACGTCGGCATAGGCCCAGCCGGCGGCGCCGGCGACCGCCCAGTGGTCGTAGTCGCGCGCGTGGCCGCGGACATAGACCATGCCGTTGATAGAGGACGAGCCGCCGATCACCTTGCCCCGCGGGCAGGCGAGGCTGCGGCCGCCGAGATGGGGCTCGGGCTCGCTGCGGAACCCCCAGTCGTAGCGGGGCATGTTCATCGGATAGGACAGCGCCCCGGGCATCTGGATCAGCGGCCCTGCGTCGGAGCCGCCATATTCCAGCACCAGCACCGAATGCCGCCCGTCCTCGCTGAGCCGCGCCGCCAGCGCCGAGCCGGCAGAGCCGGAGCCGATGACGACGAAGTCGGCTTCCATCGCCGTCAGGCCCCCTCGCGCTTCCGACCGTTGGCAGGCGTCTCCCAGGCCACGGGATGCGCGCATTCTGTCGGATGCAGGCGACTCCCTCCCTCGGCACGGGGGAGGGTCGGGGAGGGGGCGATGGCTCGGTCGCACGGCAGCGAGCTTGCGGAAAAGAGGCCTCTTGCCTGAGGAGCGGGGACCGGGCGGGCGACAGCGCCGAGGCCCCCTCCCCAACCCTCCCCCGTTCCGAGGGAGGGGGCGGCCCGGCCCTGCCGAAATGCGACCATCAATAGGGGCTCGCCACCGGGCCCATGCCGACATAGACGCTCTTGACCTGGGAATAATGGTCGAGGGAGAGGCGGGAGTTCTCCCGGCCGACGCCCGAGCGCTTGGCGCCGCCGAAGGGCGCCTCGACCGGGGCCAGGTTGTAGGCATTGATCCAGCAGGTGCCGGCCTCCAGCCGGGTGACCACCCGGTGGGCTCGCGCGAGGTCGCGGGTGAACACGCCGGCCGCCAGCCCAAACTCGGTCGCGTTGGCGCGGGCGATCGCCTCGTCCTCGTCCGCGAAGTCGAGCACGCACATCACCGGGCCGAAGATCTCCTCACGCGCAATGGTCATGTCGTCGCGCACGCCGGCGAAGATGGTGGGCTCGACGAAGCAGCCGCCCTCGAAGCCCTGCAGCCGGGCCTCGCTGCCGCCGGCGAGCAGGGTCGCGCCCTCCTCCACGCCGCGCCGGATGTAGCCCATCACCCTGTCGCGCTGGCGGGCCGAGATCAGCGGGCCCATCTGCACCGCCTCGTCCATCGGGTCGCCGATGACGATCGCCTTGGTGCGCGCGGCCAGCCGCTCGAGAAAGGTCTCGCGGATGCCCGACTGGACGAAAACGCGGGTGCCGTTGGAACAGACCTGGCCGGCGGAATAGAAGTTGCCCAGCATGGCGCCGCCGACCGCGTCCTCGACGTCGGCGTCGTCGAACACCAGCAGCGGCGACTTGCCGCCGAGCTCCATGGTGACGTGCTTGATCCCGGCGCCGGCCGCGGCGAACACCTTGGCGCCGGTGGCGACCGAGCCGGTGAGTGAGACCTTGGCCACGTCCGGGTGGGTCGCCAGCGCCGCGCCGACCTCGCCCATGCCCTGGACGACGTTGTAGAGACCGGGGGGCCCGCCGGCCTCGACCAGGATCTCGGCCACCTTCAGCGCGCAGAGCGGCGTCAGTTCCGAGGGCTTGAACACCATGGCGTTGCCGCAGGCGAGCGCGGGCGCCCCCTTCCAGCAGGCGATCTGGGTCGGATAGTTCCAGGCGCCGATGCCGACGCAGACCCCGAGCGGCTCGCGCCGGGTGTAGACCCAGTCGCCGCCCAGATCGATGTGCTCGCCGGCGATCGAGGCGGCCAGCCCGCCGAAATACTCCAGCGCGTCGGCGGCCGAGGTGGCGTCGGCGACCAGCGTCTCCTGCAGCGGCTTGCCGGTGTCGAGCGTCTCCAGTTCCGAGAGCGCGCGGTTGCGGGCGCGGATGATGTCGGCGGCCCGCCGCAGTACCCGACCGCGGTCGCGCGCCGGCGTCGCGGCCCAGCTCCGCTGCGCCGCCTTGGCCGAAGCAACCGCCTGCTCGACGATGGCGGGCGTGGCGGCATGCACCCGCGCCACCGCCTCGCCGGTCGCCGGATAGAGGCAGTCGATCGGCGCGCCCGCCGCGTCCTCGACATAGGCGCCGTCGATGAAGTGGGAGGCCGTGGGCTGCGCGCGCATCATGCGACCGCCTGCAGCCCCTTCTTGGCGACAAGCGTGAGCAACTTCAGCGAGGCGCCACGCGGGTGCTTGTCGCCACGCTCCCATTGACTGACCAAGCCAGTGGTGACGTTGAGATAGCGCGCGAACACAGCTTGGCTTGCCTTCTCCCGCAAGCGAATCTGCCGAATCTCGTCCGGCGTCAGCGTCTCGACCGGCGTCAGACACATCTCGTCAAACGCTTTCATCGTCCGTTTGTCCATCACCCCCGCTTCGGCAAGCCCCAGGGCGGTCTCGTGCGCGGCAGCCAGCGCGTCGCTCTTGTACTGCTTACCCATCGCAATCGATCTCCATAACCGTTCCGTTCGCGATCACTGCCGTCAGCGATTTCGCGTCGAGTGACAGCATCTCGTCGGCCAGTCTCCTGAACGCCTTCAGCTCGTCGCTCCGGATGTTGTCGCGGGCATTCTTGGCGAATCCGTAGACGAAGAAGGCCCTCTCGCCCCGCCGGAAAAGCACGACACTGCGGAATCCGCCAGACTTGCCTTGTCCCTCGCGGGAGAGCCGCTGCTTGATCACGCCGCCACCCAGGTCGGCATCAATCAGCCCCTCCCCGGCCCTCTGGATCGCGGCGCACAACGCCGCGTCGGCAATCTGCTCGCGCACAGCAAAGCGGATGAAAGGCCTTGTCTTGAAGACGCGCATCCCAGACCCGCAGTAACGCACTCAGAGATATAGCACTTAGTGCTATACCTTGCAACCTCCGTACGGCGCCGCGAGACGAGGCGTGCGATCAATGCCCGAAGCCCACCGGAGTCCTCGTAGCCGCTTCCGGACAAGGCGGCGATCTGCCGTAGACAGCGGCGGCCGTTCACCGCCATGCTTTGTCGACCGACGCGTCAATGAACAAGAAGCCGCTGGCGCGCGCAATGCATCATCGCCAGCCGAGGCATTCCAACGGGGAGACGTTGCACCATGGTCCGCCGCCTGAACGCACTCTGTGCCACCCTGCTTGCCACCACCGCGGTGGCAGGTCCCGCCCTTGCCGACTGCGAGGTCGTGCGGTTCTCCGATGTCGGCTGGACCGACATCACGGCGACGACGGCGGTCGCCACCACCGTGCTCGAGGCGCTGGGCTACGAGACCGACGTCAAGCTGCTCTCGGTCCCGGTCACCTATGCCTCGATGGCCAACGACGACATCGACGTCTTCCTCGGCAACTGGATGCCGACGATGGAAGCCGACATCCGGCCCTATCTCGATGCCGGCACGGTGGATTCGGTCGGGGTCAATCTGGAGGGGGCGAAATATACGCTGGCGGTGCCGCAATACACCTATGACGCAGGGCTGACCGATTTCGCCGAGATCGCGAATTTCAGCGACGCGCTCGACGGCAAGATCTACGGCATCGAGCCGGGCAACGACGGCAACCGGCTGATCCTCGACATGATCGAGAATGACAGCTTCGGGCTCGGCGGGTTCGACCTGGTGGAAAGCTCGGAACAGGGGATGCTGGCGCAGGTGGCGCGCGCCGTGCGGAGCGAGGAGCCGATCGTGTTCCTGGGCTGGGAGCCCCACCCGATGAATGCGAATTTCGACATGGCCTACCTGGCCGGCGGCGACGACGTGTTCGGCCCGGACTACGGCGGCGCCACCGTCTACACCAACACGCGGGCGGGCTATGCCGCCGAGTGCCCCAATGTCGGCGCGCTGCTCGCCAACCTGCAATTCTCCCTGGAACTGGAGAACGAGATCATGGGCGCCATCCTCAACGACGGCGCCGACCCGGAGGATGCCGCCGCGGCCTGGCTGCAGACGAACCCGGCGGTGCTCGACGGCTGGCTCGCCGAAGTGACGACGATCGACGGCGCGGACGGGCTGGCGGCGGTGAAGGCGGCGCTGGGGCTCTGAGGGCCGGAGCGATGCCGATCTGAGGCGTGCACGACCGGTGGTGCGCCCTTCGACAGGCTCAGGGTGGCGGCCTTTGCTCGGCTCAGACTTGCATCAGCGCCGTTCGCCCTTCGACGCCCTGCCAGCCTCAGTCTCTCAGCGAGGTGCCGCATGCTGGACTGGCTGACGGACAACAAGATCCCGGTCGGACGGTGGGCGAAGGCGGTGATCGACTGGCTGACGGCCAACGGCGCGTGGCTGTTCGACGGGCTGGCGGACGGGTTGGAGGCGATGATCGCCGCCATCCTGTGGTGCCTGCAGGGCCCGAGCCCGTTCATCATCATTGCCGCCTTCGCCGCCCTCGCCTACGCCCTGCGCCGGTCGTGGGCGGTGACGCTGTTCGTGACCGTCGGCTTCCTGTTCATCGTCAACCAGGGCTACTGGGAGGAGACGACCGAGACGCTGACCCTGGTGCTGTCGGCCTGCGTGGTCTGCATGGGGCTGGGCGTGCCGATCGGGATCGCCGCCGCGCACCGGCCGCGGCTCTACGCGGCGATGCGGCCGGTGCTGGACCTGATGCAGACGCTGCCCACCTTCGTCTACCTGATCCCGGCGATCGTGTTCTTCGGCATCGGCATGGTGCCGGGGCTGATCGCGACAACCATCTTCGTCATCCCCGCCCCGATCCGGCTGACCCATCTCGGCATATCCTCGACGCCGAAGGCGTTGCTCGAGGCCGGCGAGGCGTTCGGCACCACGCGGTGGCAGATGCTGTGGAAGATCGAGATGCCCTATGCCCTGCCGCAGATCATGGCCGGATTGACCCAGACGATCATGCTGTCGCTGTCGATGGTGGTGATCGCCGCCCTGGTCGGCGCCGACGGGCTCGGGGTACCGGTGGTCCGGGCGCTGAACTCTGTGAACACCGCGCTCGGATTCGAGGCCGGGCTGGTGATCGTGGTGGTCGCCGTGCTGCTGGACCGGATCTTCCGCCGTGGCTGAACCAGGCCCGCTGATCCGGTTCGACAGCGTCTCGGTCGTGTTCGGCAAGCGGCCGCTAACCGCGCTGCCGCTGATGGACGAGGGGCTGGAACGCAGCGACATCCAGGCCCGCACCGGCCAGATCCTGGGCGTCCACGACTGCTCGCTGGACGTGCAGGAGGGCGAGATCGCGGTGCTGATGGGCCTGTCCGGCTCCGGCAAGTCGACCCTGCTGCGGGCGGTCAACGGCCTGAACCGGGTGACGCGGGGCGCGATGCACGTCGACGACGGGACCGGCCTGGTCGACGTGGCGCGCGCCGATGCGGCAACGCTGCGGCGGCTGCGCACCGGGCGCGTCTCGATGGTGTTCCAGCAGTTCGGGCTGCTGCCCTGGCGCTCGGTGATCGACAACGTCGCGTTCGGGCTCGAGGTCGCTGGCGTGAGCGCAGGCGAGCGCCGGGCACGGGCGCAGGCGCAGCTCGAGATCGTCAAGCTCTCCGACTGGGCGGAATGCCGGGTGCACGAGCTGTCCGGCGGAATGCAGCAGCGGGTCGGGCTTGCCCGCGCCTTCGCCACCGAGGCGCCGATCCTGCTGATGGACGAGCCGTTCTCCGCGCTCGACCCGCTGATCCGGGCCAAGCTGCAGGACGAGCTGCTGGAGCTGCAGGCCCGCCTGAAGCGAACCATCGTCTTCGTCAGCCACGACCTGGAAGAGGCGGTGAAGATCGGCTCGCACATCGCGATCATGGCCGGCGGCCGGATCGTGCAGCACGGCCGGCCGGATGAGATCGTGCTGAAGCCGGCGAACGACTACGTTGCCGAGTTCGTCGCCCACCTGAACCCGCTCGCCGTGCTGTGCGCACGCGACGTGATGCGCCCGGTGGCGGCGGACGACGCGATCCCGGCCGAACCGGCGGTCGCGCCGGACAGCCCGGTCAGGGACCTGCTGCCGGCGCTCGCAGCGGGCTATCCGCGGCCGGTCCCCGTCGTCGCCGGCGGGCGCGCGGTGGGCATGGTCGGCCCGGGCGAAGTGATCGCCGCGCTGGTGCGGTGACCCGCCCGCGGGCGGCAGAAGGAGGGACCGATGCAGGAGATCGTCGAGGGCATCCTGACCTGGCCGTGGTTTTCCGAGCCGCATGGCTACAACTTCAACGGCCATCTGCTGCGCCTTCCCGGCGGCAACATCGCGATCGACCCGGTGTCGCCAACCGAGGCGGACATGGATGCGATCGTCGCCGAGGGCGTCGACCTGATCCTGCTGACCAACCGCAACCATTCCCGCGCCGCCAACCTGGTCCGGCAACGCACGGGCGCTGAGACGCGCATCCATCCCGACGATGCGGCGCACGCCCAGGCCCAGGGCACCGAGGTGGACGGCACGCTGGCGGTCGGCGCGCGCATCGGGCCGCTGGAGGTGGTCGGCGCCGCCGGCAAGTCGCCCGGCGAAGTGGTGCTGTTCTGGCCGGACCGGAAGATCCTCATCGTCGGCGACGCGGTGATCGGCAACCCGCCGGGGGCTTGCGGCCTCTTGCCGGAGCGGGTGATGGACGACCCGGCGCGGCTGCGCGCGAGCGTGCGCCGCCTGATGGAGCTGGACTTCGACATCCTGCTGGTCGGCGACGGCGTCTCGATCCTCGGCGGCGCCAGGGACCGGCTCGGGGAACTGGTGGCACGTTTCCCGGACGAGCCCGCGTAAAGGCAATCGAACTGGCGCCGCATCCGGGTCTCAAGCAATATGGCGGCGTGCCTGGAAAAATGGGCCGCGGGAGGCAGCAGAATGAACGGGACACCCAGTGGGACCAGCGCGCTGACGCGGCAGGCGATGGCGTTCGTGCTTGCCGGCGGGCGCGGCAGCCGGCTGAAGGAGCTGACCGACCGCAGGGCGAAGCCGGCGGTCTATTTCGGCGGCAAGACCCGGATCATCGACTTCGCGCTGTCGAACACGGTGAATTCGGGCATCCGCCGCATCGGGGTCGCCACCCAGTACAAGGCGCACAGCCTGATCCGCCACCTGCAGCGCGGCTGGAACTTCTTCCGCAACGAGCGCAACGAGTGCCTGGACATCCTGCCGGCATCCCAGCGCGCCAACGAGCGCGACTGGTACCTCGGCACCGCCGACGCCGTGACCCAGAACATCGACATCATCGAAAGCTACGAGCCGCGCTACATCGTGATCCTGGCCGGCGACCACGTCTACAAGATGGACTACGGCGTGATGCTGGCCCAGCACGTCGAGGCCGGCGCCGACGTGACGGTGGGCTGCATCGAGGTGCCGCGCATGGAGGCGACCGGCTTCGGCGTGATGCATGTCGACGAGCAGTCGCGGATCATCGACTTCGTGGAGAAACCGGCCGATCCGCCGGCGATGCCGGGCCGGCCCGACGTCGCGCTGGCCTCGATGGGAATCTACGTCTTCGACACCGCGTTCCTGTTCGACCAGTTGCGCCGCGACGCCGCCGACCCGGATTCGGCGCACGACTTCGGCCGCAACCTGATCCCCTACCTGGTCAAGCACGGCAAGGCGGTCGCCCACCGCTTCTCCCAGTCCTGCGTGATGACCGGCATCGAAAAGAGCCCGTACTGGCGTGATGTCGGCACCGTCGACTCGTTCTGGAGCGCCAACATCGACCTGACCGATTTCGAGCCGGAACTGGATCTCTACTCGCAGGACTGGCCGATCTGGACCTATTCCGAGCTGTCGCCGCCGGCGAAGTTCATCCACGACGAGGACGGCCGGCGGGGCTCGGCGATCTCCTCGATGGTCTCGGGCGGCTGCATCGTCTCGGGCGCCAGCGTGCTGAAGAGCCTGCTGTTCACCCGCGTCCACGTCCATTCCTACAGCCAGCTCGACGGCGTGGTTGCGCTCCCGTTCTGCACCATCAACCGGCATGTGCGCCTGACCCGGGTCGTGCTGGACCGCGGGGTGACCGTGCCCGAAGGACTGGTCGCCGGCGAGGATCCGGCGGAAGACGCCCGCCGCTTCCGGGTCAGCGAGAACGGCGTGGTGCTGATCACCCAGGCGATGATCGACGCGCTCGGGAGCTAGGCGGCAGCGTGCAGGTCCTGTTCGTCGCCTCGGAGTGCGCGCCGCTGGTCAAGACCGGCGGGCTGGCCGACGTGGTGTCGGCGCTGCCGAAGGCGCTGGCGGCCCAGGGTGTCGCCGCGCGGGTGATGCTGCCGGGCTATCCTGCCGCGACGGCTGCGCTGGCGGGGGGCCGGGAGACGGACGCGGGGTTCGTATCCGCCGGCGGGCCGGTCCGGCTCGTAGCGGGTTCGGCCGCCGGACTCGACCTGATCGCGGTCGACGCGCCGCATCTGTTCGACCGCCCCGGCAGCCCCTATCTCGGGCCCGACGGCCGCGACTGGACCGACAACCACCTGCGCTACGGCGCCCTGTGCCGGGCAGCGGCCGCGGTCGCCCGCGACGGCCTCGACGGCTGGCGCCCCGAGCTGGTGCATGTCCACGACTGGCAGGCGGGCCTGGTCCCGGCCTATCTGAAGCTGACCGCCGGGGCGGCGCCGCCGGTGGTGGCGACCATCCACAACATCGCCTTCCAGGGCCTGTTCCCGGCCGGGGTGCTGGACGCGCTGGAGCTGCCCTGGGCGGGATTCACCGCCGAGGGCTTCGAGTTCTACGGCCACGTCGGCTTCCTGAAGGCCGGCCTGGCCTATGCCGACCGGATCACCACCGTCAGCCCGACCTACGCCCGCGAGCTGATGACCGCGGATTTCGGCCTCGGGCTCGAAGGGCTCGTGGCCGCGCGCCGCGCCGACGTCGCCGGCATCCTGAACGGAGTCGACCTCGAGGTCTGGGATCCGGAGACCGACGCCCAGATCGCCGCACCCTACTCGATCCGCCGGCTGCGGCCCAAGGCGGTCAACCGGGCGGCGGTGGAGCGGCGGTTGGCACTCGACCCCGATCCGAGCCGCCCGCTGTTCTGCGTGATCAGCCGGCTCACCCGGCAGAAGGGCCTGGACCTGCTGCTGGACTGCATGCCGCGGCTGCTCGCCCGCGGCGCCCGGCTGGCGGTGCTCGGCGCCGGCGACGCCGACCTGGAGGCCGGCTTCCGCGCTGCCGCCGCCGCCAACCCCGGGCGCATCGCCGCCGTGATCGGCTATGACGAGCCGCTGTCGCACCTGCTGCAGGCCGGGGCCGATGCGATCGTGATCCCCTCGCGGTTCGAGCCCTGCGGCCTGACCCAGCTCTACGGCCTGCGCTACGGGACGCTACCGGTGGTGGCTCGCACCGGCGGGCTGGCCGACACCGTGATCGACGCCAACGAGGCGGCACTCGCCGACGGGGTGGCCACCGGCTTCCAGTTCGCGCCGGTCACCGCGCCGGCGCTGGCCGACGCCATCGACCGCGCCTGCGACCTGTTCGCCGATGCGCCGCGCTGGACCGCGGCCGTGCGCCGGGCGATGCGGCAGGACGTGGGCTGGTCGGTATCGGCCGCCCGCTACGCCGCCCTGTATCGCGAGCTGGTCGGCCGTTGAGCGCCGGCGGACCGGGGCGATGACGCATCCGCTGTCTGCCGGCAGCCCGGCCGTCATGGGCGCGACCGCCGACGGCGAAGGGGTCAACTTCGCGGTGTTCTCCGCCAACGCCGCCAGGATCGAGGTCTGCCTGTTCTCGCCCGACGGCGCCGAGGAGACCGCCCGGATCGCGCTGCCGGAGCGCACCGGCGCGGTCTGGCACGGCCATATCGGCGGGCTGCGGCCGGGCGCACTCTACGGGCTGCGCGCGCACGGGCCCTACGAGCCGTCGCGCGGCCACCGGTTCAATCCGCACAAGCTGCTGCTCGACCCCTATGCGCGCGCGCTGGCCGGCCGGTTCGGGCCGAACGGCCAGCTGCTCGGCTACGATCCGGCGTCGCCCGAGCAGGACGCCTCCTTCGACAGCGCCGACAACGCGCACGCAGTGCCGAAATGTGTGGTCGCCGGGGCGTTCGCGCCGGTCGACCCGGCCGAGCGGCCGCGCACACCCTGGCACGACACCATCATCTACGAGGCGCACCCGAAGGGGCTGACCAAACTCTGGCCCGGGCTGCCCGACGCGATCCGCGGGACCTACGAGGCGCTGGCCAGCGCGCCGGTGCTGGAGCATCTGGCGGGGCTGGGCGTCACCGCGATCGAGCTGCTGCCGGTCCACGCGCTGATCGACGACGCCGCGCTGGTCGAGCGCGGACTGGTCAACTACTGGGGCTACAACAGCATCGGCTTCTTCACCCCCGAGCCGCGCTATTTCGGCCCGCATGGCCTGGCCGGCTTCCGCGAGACCGTGCGTAGGCTGCACGCCGCCGGCATCGAGGTGTTCCTCGACGTGGTCTACAACCACACTGCGGAGTCCGACCACCTCGGCCCCACGGTCTGCTTCCGCGGCCTCGACAACGCCTCCTACTACCGGCTCGATCGCGGGCAGCCCCGCTACTACGTCAACGACACCGGCTGCGGCAACACGCTGAACCTGGCCAATCCGCATGTGCTGCGGATGGTGCTCGATTCGCTGCGCTGGTGGGTTGAGGCGATGGGGATCGACGGTTTTCGCTTCGACCTGGCGACCACGCTGGGGCGCGAGGCCCACGGCTTCGATCCCGAGTGCGGCTTCTTCGACGCCCTGCGCCAGGACCCGGTGCTGGCGACGGTCAAGCTGATCGCCGAGCCCTGGGACCTGGGGCCCGGCGGCTACCAGCTCGGCAACTTCCCGCCCGAGTTCGCCGAGTGGAACGACGGCTTTCGCGACACGGTGCGCCGGTTCTGGCGCAACGATCCGCACAGCGCGCAGGAACTGGCCGAGCGCATGCTCGGCTCGGCCGGGACCTTCGACCGCGCCGGCCGGCGGGCCTGGGCGTCGATCAACTTCGCCGCCTGCCACGACGGCTTCACGCTGGCCGACGTCACCGCCTACAGCCGCCGCCACAACGAGGCCAACGGCGAGGACAACCGCGACGGCCACCACGAGAACTTCAGCGACAACTGCGGCGAGGAAGGCCCGACCGACACGCCCGAGGTGCTCGCCTGCCGCGCGCTGCGCCGCCGCAACTTGCTGGCGACCGCCGTGCTCGCCCACGGCACGCCGATGCTGCTGGCCGGGGACGAGATCGGCCACAGCCAGCGCGGGAACAACAACGCCTACTGCCAGGACAACGCGATCAGCTGGATCGACTGGGCCGCCGGCGACCAGCTGCTGCTCGCCTTCGTCCGCCGACTGACCGGGTTCCGCCGCGCCCATCCCTGCCTGCGCCAGAGCCAGTTCCTGCACGGCCGCTCGCGGCCGGTGGACGGGCTGCCGGACGTGACCTGGCTCAGCCTGGACGGCAAGCCGGTCAACTGGCGCGACCCGGGGCTCGACGGCTTCTGCATCGTGATGCGGGAAGCTGCGGAAGCGCCGGCCCATGCCAGGAGCGGCGACCTGGTCGCGCTCGCTTTCGTCGGCGCAGACGCGCCGTCGCAACTGGTACTGCCGGTGCCGCCGCCCGGGCTGGTCTGGCGGCGCGCGCTCGACACGGCCGATCCGGCGGCACCGCCGTCGCGGTGCGTCCCGGGCGAGCCGCAACCGCTGGCGCCGCATTCGCTCAGCGCATTCGATCTCGAGCCGGCGCCCTGATGCCGCACCGCAGCCGTGGAGGATCCCGATGCAGGTGACGACCATAGCCACCCAGCCGTTCGCAGGCCAGAAGCCCGGCACCTCGGGCATGCGCCAGAAGACGCGGGTCTACATGCAGCCGCACTACCTGGAGAACTTCGTCCAGGCGATCTTCGCGGCGGTCGGCGGCGTCGAGGGCAAGACCCTGGTGCTCGGCGGCGACGGCCGCTACTTCAACCGGCCGGCGATCCAGGTCATCCTGAAGATGGCGGCGGCCAACGGGGCGGCGCGGGTGATCGTCGGCCGCGACGGCATCCTGTCGACGCCGGCGGCCTCCGCCGTCATCCGCCACCGCCGGACCGACGGCGGCCTTATCCTGTCGGCGAGCCACAACCCCGGCGGCCCCGACGGCGACTTCGGCGTCAAATACAACACACCGGCCGGCAGCCCCGCCCCGGAAAGCGTCACCGCCGCGATCCACGCCCACAGCCTGCAGGTCACCAGCTACCGGATCGCGGAGACCGACGACGTGAACCTGTCCGCCGAGGGCGAGGTCTGGCTCGGGGCGATGTCGGTCGAGGTGATCGACCCGGTCGCGATCTACGCCGATCTGATGCGCGGGCTGTTCGACTTCGAGGCGATCCGCGGCCTGATCGCCGGCGGGTTCACCCTGTGCTTCGACGCGATGCACGCGGTCAACGGCCCCTACGCGAAGGCGATCCTGGGCGAGGAGCTGGGTGCCCCGGACGGCTCGATCCTGAACGCGGTGCCGCTGGAGGATTTTGCCGGCGGCCATCCCGACCCGAACCCGGTCTACGCCAAGGCGCTCGTCGACCTGATGCTGGGCCCGGACGCGCCGGACTTCGGGGCGGCGACCGACGGCGACGGCGACCGCAACATGATCGTCGGCCGCGGCTGCTACGTCACGCCGTCGGACAGCCTGGCGGTGCTGGCCGCCAACGCCCATCTGGCCCCGGGCTACGCCGCCGGGCTCGCCGGCATCGCCCGCTCGATGCCGACCAGCCGCGCCGCCGACCGGGTGGCCAAGGCGCTCGGCATCCCGGCCTATGAGACCCCGACCGGCTGGAAGTTCTTCGGCACCCTGCTCGACGCCGGCAAGGCGACGCTGTGCGGCGAGGAGAGCGCCGGCACCGGCTCGGCCCATGTCCGCGAGAAGGACGGGCTGTGGGCGGTTCTGCTGTGGCTCAACATCCTGGCGGCGCGGCGGCAGCCGGTGGCCGAGATCATGCAGTCCCACTGGGCCGAGTACGGGCGCGACTACTATTCCCGCCACGACTACGAGGGAATCGAGACCGGCGCGGCGGAGGCGCTGATGGACGACCTGCGCGGCCGGCTGGACACGCTCCCCGGCAGCCGGGCCGGCGGGCTGACGGTCAGCGCGGCCGACGACTTCGCATACGTCGATCCGGTGGACGGCAGCCGGGCCGACCGCCAGGGTATCCGCATCCTGTTCGACGAGGACGCGCGCGCCGTGCTCCGGCTGTCGGGAACCGGGACGGAGGGTGCGACCCTGCGCGTCTACCTGGAGCGCTACGAGCCCGACCGCTCCCGCCACGGCCTAGACCCGCAGCACGCGCTGGCGCCGGTGATCGCCGCTGCCGAGGCGCTGGCGGGGGTCCGGGCGCGCACCGGCCGCACCGCCCCGGATGTCGTCACCTGATCCCACCCTGACCAAAGATCATAATGACTGCTAAACCCTGTTGCGGTAGCAAGGGCGGCGGTCGCGCGCGCGAAACGGGACCCACCACGCCAGCATGAGCACGGCGGATGGGACGGTCGGCGGTGCGCGGTCAGTCGAATTCCGAGTGGCTGAAAGGATTGAAATGCAGGACATCGTCTCCGCTCCGAGGCATAACCCCACGGCCGTCGCGAGCGCGCCGGTGGATGCTGCGGCGCTGAGCAGGACGGTCGACTGGCACCTGCGCTACACGATCGGCAAGGCACCGGTGGTGGCAACCCTGAGCGACTGGCGGCTGGCGCTGTCGCGCACCATCCGCGACCGGCTGGTCGACCCCTGGTTCGAGACGACGCGCCGCATCTATGCCGAGCAGGGCAAGCGGGTCTACTACCTGTCGATGGAATATCTGATCGGCCGGCTGCTGCACGACGCGATCCACAACATCGGTCTGGACGAGATCGCGCGCGACGCGATGGCGTCGCTGGGCGTCGACTATGACGCGCTGCTGGATGACGAGCCCGACGCCGCGCTGGGCAACGGCGGCCTCGGCCGGCTCGCCGCCTGCTTTCTGGATTCGATGTCGACCCTCGGCATCGCCGCCTATGGCTACGGCATCCGCTACGACCACGGCCTGTTCCGCCAGTCGTTCGAGCATGGCGTCCAGGTCGAGGAGGCCGAGGACTGGCTCCGGCAGAAGCACGCCTGGGAGTTCCAGCGCTCCGAGGCGAGCTATCCGATCGGATTCGGCGGCTCGACCGTGACCAAGGGCGGCCGCAGCTTCTGGGCGCCGGACGAGACCGTGCAGGCGGCGTCCTACGATACGCCGGTGCCGGGATGGCAGGGACGCTGGGCCAACACGCTACGGCTGTGGTCGGCGCAGTCGGTCCGCGAGTTCGACCTGCAACCGTTCAACCAGGGCGACTTCATGGGCGCGGCGGCGCCCTCGGTGCTGGCCAGCACCATCAGCCGGGTGCTCTACCCCAACGACACCACCCCGCAGGGCAAGGAACTGCGGCTGAAGCAGGAATATTTCTTCACCGCCGCCTCGCTAGCCGACATCCTGCGCCGGTTCAGGTCGCGCAACACCGATCTCACCCAGCTGCCGAACGCGCTCGCGATCCAGCTGAACGACACCCATCCGGCGATCGCCGGGCCGGAGCTGATCCGGCTGCTGATGGACGACCACGGCATCGGCTTCCGGCCGGCCTTCGAGATCGCGCGCAACTGCCTGCACTATACCAACCACACCCTGCTGCCGGAGGCGCTGGAGCGCTGGCCGGTCGACCTGATGGCCCGGGTGCTGCCGCGGCACATGGAGATCATCGGCCAGATCGACGAGGAGCACGCCCACCTTGTGCGTCGTCCGCCGGACGTGCGGATCGTCGACGGCGGCGAGGTGCGAATGGGCGACCTGGCGTTCATCTGCGCGCGCCGGGTCAACGGCGTGTCGGCACTGCACACCGAGCTGATGAAGCGGACGGTGTTCAGCAGCCTGAACGCCCTGCATCCGGGGCGGATCGTCAACCAGACCAACGGCGTCACCCCGCGGCGCTGGCTGTGGGGCTGCAACCCGAGCTTGCGCCAGCTGCTGAACCAGACCGTCGGCGAGGGCTGGGTCACCGACCTCGACCGGCTGAAGACGATCGCTCCCTATGCCGACGACCCGGACTTCCGCGCCCGCTTTCACGCAGCAAAGCAAATCAACAAGCGCCGGCTGGTGGACTGGCTCGACCAGCGCCACGGCATGGTGGTCGACCCGGACGCCCTGTTCGACGTGCAGATCAAGCGGCTGCACGAATACAAGCGCCAGCTGATGAACATCCTGGAGGCGGTGGCGCTGTGGAACGCGATCCGCCGCGACCCCGACGCCGACTGGCCCTCGCGGGTCAAACTGTTCGGCGGCAAGGCCGCTCCCGGCTACGACATGGCCAAGCAGATCATCCGCCTGATCAACGACGTCGCCACCACAGTCAACGCCGACCCGGCGATGCGGGGGCGGCTGCAGATCGCCTACCCGCCGAACTACAACGTCTCGATGGCCGAGATCCTGATCCCGGCCGCCGACCTGTCGGAACAGATCTCCACCGCGGGCATGGAGGCGTCGGGGACCGGCAACATGAAGCTCGCCCTGAACGGGGCGCTGACGATCGGCACGCTCGACGGCGCCAACGTGGAGATCTGCGAGGCGGTGGGGCGCGACAACATCTTCATCTTCGGGCAGACCGCCGACCAGGTGGCGGCGACCCGGGCCAACGGCTATTCCCCCGAGGCGGTGATCGCCGAGGAGCCGAGGCTGGCCGAAGTGCTCGACCAGATCGCAGGCGGCATGTTCTCGCCCGAGGAGCCCGGCCGCTACCAAGGCCTGGTCACCAGCCTGCGCAGCCATGACTGGTTCCTGGTCGCGGCGGACTTCGCCGCCTATTACGACACCCAGCGGCAGGTCGACGCCGCCTGGCGCGACCGCGACCGGTGGACGCGAAGCTCGGTGCTGAACACGGCGCACATGGGACCGTTCTCTTCGGACCGGACGATACGCGGCTATGCGCGGGACGTCTGGCGCGTCGAGCCGGTGTTCTGAGCCCGGCGATGAACGCACCCCTCCCGCCCGCGAAACGCAACCGCGTCGAGCTTGTGATCTTCGACTGCGACGGCGTGCTGGTCGACAGCGAGTATCTGGCCTGCACGGTCCACGCCCGCATGCTGTCGGCCGCAGGCCTCACGACGACGCCGGACGACATCCTCAGACGCTTCACCGGATCGACCGACCGGGCGATGTACGCGGTGCTGGAGCAGGAACTGGGCCGCCCGCTGCCACCGGGGCACGCCGAAGACACCGCCGCCCAGTTGCGCGCTGCCTTCGAGCGCGAGCTGAGCCCGATCCGCGGGATCGCCGACGCCCTGGCCCGGATGACCTTGCCGAAGTGCGTGGCCTCGAACAGCGGGCTGGCCACCCTCCGCCTCGGCCTGACGGTCACCGGCCTGATCGCGCACTTCGCCCCGAACGTCTTCAGCGCCCAGATGGTCGCCAACGGCAAGCCGGCGCCCGACCTGTTCCTCTATGC
>JBHJOG010000274.1:0-5737 GCA_050329975.1 Alphaproteobacteria bacterium
GCGCTGACGACATTGAAGCAACGCCGTCCCCGGACAGCAGGGCGTCGATCTCGGCGCGCGCGAACAGCAGCTTGCCGGTCAGCCGCCGGCACGGCAGCTCGCCGCTGGCGGCAAGCTCGTAGATCCTGCGCTCCTTCACCCGCAGCAGGGCGGCGACTTCACGCGTCGTCAGGTAGTCATGCTGTTCCATGGTTTCCCGGGGCGTTGCCGTAGCCACAGTAGCCGCCGGGAACGGCCACGCCAACGCCCGCACCGATCGAACTGGTCCCGAGGCGGACGATCCGCTATAATCGATAGTGTACGAACGATCTCGGGGTGAATTGTCCCACGCAGCAACGGGAGCAGGAAAGGACCGTTTCGCCTGCCCCGCCCTGCACAGCCCCGGCATGCTCTTTTTGCCGCGACCGCAGCGATGCGGCCAAAGGCGACGTGACGGATACCGGCGTCCGCGCTATGTCAGGCACGCATCGGGCGCGGGCGTGTTCCCTTGAGCAGTGCGTGCCGCGACCAGACGACGAGGCTGCCATGACCGCTGCCGTTCCCTCGGCCGCTGCAACCCCCAAGGCGACCAGCGATACCGATACCCGGTTCGACTGGGAGGACCCGTTCCGGCTGGGCGAACAGCTTGGCGAGGACGAGCGGCTGATCGCCGAGGCGGCGCGGCAGTATTGTCAGGAGAAGCTGATGCCGCGGGTGCTGGAGGCGCACCGGCACGAGCGCTTCGACCGCGCGATCATGACGGAACTGGGCGAGATGGGTTTCCTCGGTGCGACGCTGCCGGAAGCCTATGGCGGGTCCGATGCCAGCTACGTGTCGTACGGCCTGATTGCCCGCGAGGTGGAGCGGGTCGACAGCGGCTACCGCTCGGCGATGAGCGTGCAGTCGTCGCTGGTGATGCACCCGATCCATGCATACGGGACCGAGGAGCAGCGGCGGAAGTACCTGCCGAAGCTCGCCACCGGCGAATGGGTCGGCTGCTTCGGACTGACCGAGCCCGATGCCGGTTCGGATCCGGCCGCAATGCGGTCGACAGCGAAAGCGGTCGACGGCGGCTACCGGCTGAGCGGGTCCAAGATGTGGATCACCAACTCGCCGATCGCCGACGTGTTCGTGGTCTGGGCCAAGGCCGATCCGGACGGCAAGATCCGCGGCTTTATGCTGGAAAAAGGGATGAAGGGTCTCACTACGCCGAAGATCGAGGGCAAGTTCTCGCTGCGCGCGTCGGTCACCGGCGAGATCGTGATGGACGAGGTGTTCGTGCCGGCGGAGAACCTGCTGCCGAACGTCAGCGGCTTGCGTGGGCCGTTCGGCTGCCTCAATCGGGCGCGCTACGGCATCTCCTGGGGTGCGCTCGGCGCTGCCGAGTTCTGCTGGCACGCGGCGCGGCAATATGCACTCGACCGCCAGGTGTTCGGCAGGCCGCTGGCGGCGACCCAGCTGGTGCAGAAGAAGCTCGCCGACATGCAGACCGAGATCGCACTCGGGCTGCAGGGCGCACTCGCGGTCGGCCGGCTGATGGACGCCGGCAAGCTGATGCCCGAGGCGATCTCGCTGGTGAAGCGGAACAGCTGCGGCAAGGCGCTGGACATCGCGCGCGCCGCCCGCGACATCCACGGCGGCAACGGCATCGCCGACGAATTCCACGTGATCCGCCACCTGATGAACCTGGAGGCGGTGAACACCTACGAAGGCACCCACGACGTCCACGCTTTGATCCTCGGCCGAGCCCAGACCGGCATCCAGGCGTTCGGGTGAGGCAGGCGGTGGTGGCTGAGGCTTGCATGACCCGTGGTGCGTCCTTTGACAGGCTCAGGATGAGGAGCATCAAGGATGGCATGCGCGCCGCGACCAGCGCAGGCGGTCACGCAACGCACCCCGGCCTCCTCATGCTGAGCCTGTCGAAGCACGCGCGACGCCGGTGCAAGTCGCTCCCTCTGAACCGCAACGGAACCTCCAATGCCTGATTCCCACGAGGCGCTGCACGACACCTCCGCCCCGCTCGAGGCGGCGGTGGTCCGCTTTGCCGGCGACAGCGGCGACGGCATGCAACTGACCGGCGGCCAGTTCGCGCTGACCACCGCGCTCGCCGGCAACGATCTTGCCACCTTTCCCGACTTCCCGGCCGAGATCCGGGCGCCGGCCGGCACGCTGTACGGCGTCTCGGCGTTCCAGATCCGGTTCGGCTCGCGGCGGATCAAGACCATCGGCGACCAGGTCGACGTGCTGGTGGTGATGAACCCGGCGGCGCTGAAGGTGAACCTGGCCGAAATCAGGCCCGGCGGGCTGATCATCGCCGACAGCGACGCCTTCGACGCGCGCAACCTGTCCAAGGCCGGCTATGCCGCCAACCCGTTGCAGGACGGCAGCCTCGACGGCTATGGGCTGATGACCATCGAGATGACCCGCCGCACCGAAGAGGCGGTGGCGCCGTTCGGGCTCGGCAAGAAGGCAGCCGACCGCTGCAAGAACATGTGGGCGCTGGGCCTGGTCTACTGGATGTTCGCCCGCGACCGCGACGCAACCGTCGCCTGGCTGAAGGCGAAGTTCGCCAGCCAGCCCGAAGTCGCCGAAAGCAACATTGCGGCGCTGAATGCCGGCCACGCCTATGCCGAAACCGCCGAGCTGCCGGCTGACATCCGGGTCTACCAGGTGGAGGCGGCGAAGGCGGCGCCCGGCCTCTACCGCAATGTCACCGGCACCGAGGCACTGGCCTGGGGGCTGGTCGCCGGCGCGCAGCTGGCCAACATCGGCATGACCTTCTGCTCCTATCCGATCACGCCGGCCTCGCAGCTGCTGCACACCCTCGCCAGGCTGAAGCGCAACGGCATCGTCACCTTTCAGGCCGAGGACGAGATCGCTGCGATCGGGGCAGCGATCGGGGCCAGCTACGCGGGATCGCTCGGCGTCACCTCCTCGTCAGGTCCCGGCATCGCACTGAAGACCGAGGCGCTGGGGCTGGCGATCGCGGTCGAGCTGCCGCTGGTGGTGGTGAACGCCCAGCGCGGCGGCCCGTCGACCGGCCTGCCGACCAAGACCGAACAATCCGACCTGTTCCAGGCGGTCTACGGCCGCAACGCCGACTCGCCACTGGCGGTGATCGCGGTGCGATCCCCGGCGGACGCGTTCGAATGCGCGATCGAGGCGGTACGGATCGCGACCAAGTACATGACGCCGGTGATGCTGCTCACAGACGGCTACCTGGCCAACGCGGCCGAGCCGTGGCGGATCCCGGCGATGGCTGATTTCACGCCGTTTCCGGTCAGGTTCCACACCGACCCGGAGGGCTTCCAGCCGTTCCTGCGCAACCCGGAGACGCTGGCCCGCGCCTGGGCGATCCCCGGAACGCCGGGCCTGATGCACCGCATCGGCGGCATCGAGCGCGACTACGACAGCGGCAACATCTCCTACGATCCGGACAACCACCACCGCATGACCCAGGTCCGCGCCGCCAAGATCGACGGCATCGCTACCGACGTGCCCGAGCAGGCGGTCGACCAGGGCCCAGCCAGTGGCAAGCTCGCCGTCGTCGGCTGGGGCTCGACCTATGGACCGATCAGCCGGGCGGTCGAGGATCTGAATGCGGAGGGCCGCGAGGTCGCGCACATCCACCTGCGCCACATCTGGCCGCTGCCGCCGAACCTCGGCAGGTTGCTCGCCGGCTATGAGCGCGTGCTGGTGCCGGAAATGAACAACGGCCAGCTGGTGACCCTGCTGCGCGCCGAGTATCTGGTGCCGGCCGAGGGCCTGTCGAAGGTGACCGGCCGGCCGTTCAAGATCGGCGAGCTCAAGGACGCGCTCGCGCACGCGCTGGCCAACCCGCCGCATGTGGCCCCGCCCCATCCCCACCCGGACGACAACAGAGAGGGAGCCGCGGCATGAACGTCGTCGCCCCGACAAGCCCGCTCGCGGCCAAGGACTATGCCTCGGACCAGGAGGTTCGCTGGTGCCCTGGATGCGGCGACTATGCGATCCTGAAAGCGGTGCAGAAGACCTGCGCCGACCTGGCGCTGGACCCGGCGCAGACCGTGTTCATCTCCGGCATCGGCTGTGCGGCGCGGCTGCCCTACTACATGGCGACCTATGGCTTCCACACCATCCACGGCCGGGCGCCTGCGATCGCGACCGGCATCAAGCTAGCCAACCCGGGACTGGATGTCTGGCTGATCACCGGCGACGGCGACAGCCTGTCGATCGGCGGCAACCACCTGATGCACGCCCTGCGGCGCAACGTCGACATCAACATCCTGCTGTTCAACAACGAGATTTATGGGCTGACCAAGGGCCAGTACTCGCCGACCAGCCGCGAGGGCACCCGCTCGCCGTCGACGCCGGGCGGCTCGCTCGACCATCCGGTCTCGGCGCTGACCTTCGCGCTCGGCGCCGGCGCGCGCTTCATCGCGCGCGGCGTCGACACCCAGCAGAAGGTGCTGCCGGAGACGATGAAGCGGGCGCATGCCCACAAGGGCGCCTCGCTGGTCGAGATCCTGCAGAACTGCATCGTCTACAACGACAACGCCTTCAGCCATTTCACCGACAAGGGCGTCGCCGCCGACCAGCAGGTCCACGTCGCGCACGGCAAGCCGCTCACCTTCGGGGGCGACGCCAAGACCGGCCCGACCAAGGGCCTCCGGCTCGACGTGAAGACCCTGACGCTCGAGGTGGTGCCGCTGGGCGAGGGCGGGACGGTACCCCCCGACATCCTGGTCCATGACGAGACCAACCGGGTGCTCGCCGGCATGCTGGCCGCGATGCAGCCGCCGGCGCTGCCGATAGCGCTCGGCGTGCTCTACTGCAATCCCGAGCCGGCCTACGACATCCAGGTCGCCGACCAGATGAAGGCGGCGGTCCAGGACGGCGCCTGGCCGGGCCCGATCCGCGGCAACCTCGACGACCTGCTCCGCTCCGGCCACACCTGGGAAGTGGCGTAGCCCCAATCCGTCATTGCGAGGAGCGCAGCGACGCGGCAATCCAGCAAACGGTGGTAGGGGCCAGAGCGGCGGCCCTGGATCGCCGCGCCGCCCTTTGGGGCGGCTCGCGATGACGGCTTAATAAGCAGCCGTCAGCTCGCTTTCTGCATCGCGTGCCGCGTCTCGAACTGGCGGATGTAGTCGATCATCCGCTTGCCCGGCTCCTCGGTGAAGCGGGCGTCGGTGATGGCGAGTTCGGCGATGCGGTCGACGCGGAACATGCGGAAATCCTGCCGCAGCTCGCACCAGGCGGTCAGGGTCCACTGTGGGGCGAAGAAGGCCAGCGCCAGCGGGCGCACGATCCGGTTGGTCGGCACTCCGTCGACGTCGCGGTAGGCCAGCCTGACCTTGCGGCGCTCCCGCATCGCCCGTCTCAGCGGGCCGAAGCCCTCTGGCACCCGGATCGAGCCGTCGTGTATCGGCGCGTAGAGCGCGATCTGGTCGAAGCTGTCGGCGAGGCTGGGCGGCATCACCGCCTTCAGCTTGCCGCGCAGCCGCTCGGCGGCGGCGGCCAGCGCCTTGTCGCCGAAACGGACCGCCATCGCCACACCCAGCGCCAGCGCCTCCACCTCCTCCTGGTCCAGGTTGACCGGCGGCATGTGGAAGCCCGGCCTGAGCACGTAGCCGACCCCGGCCTCGCCGTCGATCGGCACGCCCGAGGCCATCAGGTCGGCGACGTCGCGGTAGATCGTCCGCACCGAGACCTCCATCGCCTCGGCGATATCCTGGGCCGTGATCGCCTTGCGACGGCCGCGCAGGGTCTCGATGAT
>JBHJOG010000275.1:0-14622 GCA_050329975.1 Alphaproteobacteria bacterium
CTGGCCGCCGTCCGCGACGCGCTGGCCGCGGCCGCCACGCTGGCCGAGACCCTCGACCGCCAGGCCGGCCTCGGTCTGCCGGCGGCGCTGGCCGAGGCCCGCGGGCGGCTGGCCGGCTACTCTGTGCTGATCGACCGGCTGGCCCGCGCGCTGCGGCCCGTGCTGCCGATGCTGGCCCGCGATGGCGACTTCATCGCGCCCGGCTACGCGCCCGAGCTCGACGAGCTGCGCACGCTCCGCGACCGGAGCCGCAAGCTGATCCTGGAGCTGGAGGGCCGCTACCGGGGCGAGACCGGCGTCAACGGGCTGAAGATCAAGCACAACAACGTGCTGGGCTATTTCATCGAGGTGACCGCCGCCCACGGCGAGACCCTGCGCAACCACCAGACGGACGACGGAACCCGCGGCTACGTCCACCGCCAGACCATGGCCAACGCGATTCGCTTCACGACCTTGGAGCTGGGTGCGCTCGAGCGCCGGATCGCCGAGGCCGCAGACCGGGCGCTGGCGCTCGAGCAGCAGCTGTTTGCCGACCTCTGCGGCGAGGTGGCCGCGCGCGCCGACGATATCGGCGCCACCGCCGAAGCACTGGCCGCGATCGACGTCGCCGCCGGCCTCGCCGAGCTGGCGGCCAGCGAGCGCTACTGCCGGCCGGAGGTCGACCGCAGCGACCGTTTCGCCATCGCCGGCGGCCGGCACCCGGTGGTCGAGCAGGCGATCCGGCGCGCCGGCGAGGCGAGCTTCGTCCCCAATGACTGCCGGCTGGAAGCGGACGAGCGGCTGTGGCTGGTCACCGGGCCGAACATGGCGGGCAAGTCGACCTTCCTGCGCCAGAACGCGTTGATCGCGATCCTGGCCCAGGCCGGCAGCTATGTGCCGGCGGAGAGCGCGCATATCGGCGCGGTCGACCGGGTGTTCAGCCGCGTCGGCGCCGCCGACGACCTGGCCCGCGGCCGGTCGACCTTCATGGTCGAGATGGTGGAGACGGCCGCGATCCTGAACCAGGCGACGGCGAGGAGCCTGGTGATCCTGGACGAGATCGGACGGGGGACCGCCACCTTCGACGGGCTGTCGATCGCCTGGGCCTGCCTGGAGGACCTGCACGACCGGGTCGCCTGCCGCGGCCTGTTCGCCACCCATTTCCATGAGCTGACCCGGCTGGCCGAGCGGCTGGACGGGCTTTCCTGCCACGCGATGCGGGTGCGCGAATGGCAGGGCGAGGTGGTGTTCCTGCACGAGGTCGGGCCGGGGGCGGCCGACCGCTCCTACGGCGTGCACGTGGCGCGACTGGCCGGGCTGCCGAAGAAGGTGGTGGCGCGAGCGGAGCAGATCCTGAAGCTGCTGGAGGAGCACCAGGCCAAGGGCGGCGGCGGCCTGCTGCCCGAGCTGCCGCTGTTCCAGGCCGCGCTCGCCGCCGCCCCGCCGCCGGCCGCGCCGAAAGCCGACCCGCAGGCGCAGGCGGTGCTCGACGCGCTGCGCGCGCTAGACCCGGACGCGATGACCCCGCGGGAGGCGCTGGAGGCGCTCTACGCGCTGGCGGCGAAGGCGGGCGAGGAGTCGTAGCCCGGGCGGGGCGGAGCGCAACCCGGGAGACGGCGGCCCCGGGCTTACACTGCCGCTCCACCAGGGATGACATCGGTTGCGATCGCTTTGTCGACGCCCTATCTGGCATAGTCACGGGCGAACGACGCCGCGTCTTCCTGCACGCCTGATGGATTCCGTCATGCCGGCCCTGTCTGCCGTCATCCTCCACACCACGCAGAGCCCCGGGCCATGACGCTGCGCGAGGTCGAGAACCCGCGCGCGATCATCGACCGCAAGGCGCTGGTCGAGGCGATCGAGCCCTTTCGGGAAACGGCGACCGCGCCGAAGGGCCGCAATGCGGTGCTGGGGCTGCTGAAGGAGGCGCTGCGCCGGGGCGAAGCGAAGATCCGCGCGGATTTCCAGGCCGCGCCGCAGGGCGAGAAGACGGTGCGCGCGCGTGCCTATCTGGTCGACCAGATCGTGCGCCTGGTCCACGACTTCGCCGCCGACATGCTGCACCCGGTGGCCAACCCGACGGCGGGCGAGCGGCTGAGCGTGGTCGCGGTCGGCGGCTACGGCCGCGGCGAGCTGGCGCCGTTCTCCGACATCGACCTGCTGTTCCTGCGCCCGTACAAGCGCACCCCGCGCACCGAGCAGGTGGTGGAGTCCATGCTCTACCTGCTGTGGGACCTGGGTTTGAAGCTCGGCCACTCCACCCGCTCTGTCGACGAGTGCATCCGGTTGTCGCGCGGCGACGGCACCATCCGCACCGCGGTGCTGGAGGCGCGCTGGATCTGGGGCGACCAGAAACTGTGCGCCGACCTTAAGCGCCGCTTCCACGACGACCTGGCCTCGGGTACCGCGCGCGAATTCGTCGAGATGAAGCTCGCCGAGCGCGACGCCCGCCACGCCCGGATGGGCGACAGCCGCTACGTGCTGGAGCCGAACATCAAGGACGGCAAGGGCGGGCTGCGCGACCTGCACACGCTGCTGTGGATCGCCAAATACGTATACGGGGTCGACCAGCTCGACCAGCTGGTCGAGCGCCGGATCCTGACCCGCCACGAGGTCCACGTCTTCGAGCGCGCCCAGACCTTCCTGTGGACCGTCCGCTGCCAGCTGCACTACCTCGCCGGCCGGCCGGAGGAGCGGCTGACCTTCGAGGTACAGCAGTCGATCGCCGACCGGCTCGGCTACACCGACCATGCCGGGTCGAGCGAGGTCGAGCGCTTCATGAAGCGCTATTTCCTGACCGCCAAGGAAGTCGGCGACCTGACCCGCATCTTTTGCGCCACCCTGGAGGCCGAGCAGACCAAGTCCCGGTTCCGGATCCCGCGGCTGCGGCTGCGTCGCGAGGAACTTGGCGGCTTCACCATCGAGTCCGGCCGGCTCACCTACGTCGACGAGGGCAAGTTCCTTGACGACCCGCGCAACCTGCTGCGGCTGTTCCGCGTCGCCCAGCGCCACAAGGTCGACATCCATCCCCGCGCCCTGCAGGTGGTGAGCCGCAACCTGCGGCTAGTCGACAAGGCGCTGCGCGAGGACGAGGAGGCCAACCGCCTGTTCCTGGAGATGCTGACCGGCGACGATCCGGAGCCCACCCTGCGCCGGTTCAGCGAGGCCGGCGTGTTCGGCCGCTTCGTCCCCGAGTTCGGCCGCATTGTCGCCCAGATGCAGTACAACATGTACCATGTCTACACGGTAGACGAGCATACCATCTACGCGATCGGCATCCTGGCGCGCATCGAGCGGGGCGAGCTGGCCGAGGAGCTGCCGCTCGCGACCGGCCTGGTGCAGAAGCTGGTGTCGCGCCGGGTGCTCTATGTCGCCCTGCTGCTGCACGACATCGCCAAGGGCCGCGGCGGCGACCATTCCGAACTGGGCGCCCGGGTGGCGCACAAGCTGTGCCCGCGCCTGGGGATGAGCGCCGAGGAAACGGAGACCGTCGCCTGGCTGGTGCTCCACCACCTGGTGATGAGCGAGACCGCGTTCAAGCGCGACCTGGGCGACCCGAAGACGATCGAGGACTTCGTCCACCTGGTGCAGTCGCCGGAGCGGCTGCGGCTGCTGCTGGCGCTGACCGTCGCCGACATCCGCGCGGTCGGCCCGCATATCTGGAACGGCTGGAAGGCGAGCCTGCTGCGCGAGCTCTATCACGTCGCCAACGAGGCGATGGTCGGCGGGCTGGAAGTGGACGCCGCCCGCGAGCGGGTGGCGCGCAAGCTGGCCGAGCTGCGGGCCAGGCTGTCCGACTGGCCCGAGACGGAGTTCGCCGCCCATGTCGCCCGCGGCTTCGACGCCTACTGGCTGTCCTACGACGTCGATACGCTGGCGGCGCACGCCCGCCAGGTCCGCGCCGCCGAGATCGAGGACCTGCCGCTGTCGGTGCACACCAGGGTCGACAGGGAAAAGGCGGTCACCGAGGTCACCATCTACACCTACGACCAGCCCGGCCTGTTCTCGCGCATCTCCGGTGCGCTGACCGTCGCGGGCGCCGACGTGGTCGATGCCCGCATCCATACGCTCAACAACGGGCGCGCCCTCGACACCTTCCGGGTGCAGGACACGATCAGCAACGGCGGCGTGCCCGCCGCCTTCGACCGGCCGGACCGGCTGGCCAAGCTCGCCAGCCACCTGGAGCAGAGCTTCCGCGGGCGGCTGCGGGTGAAGAAGGTGATGACCGAACGCACCTTCCAGCCGAAGCGCAACAAGGTGTTCAAGGTGGCGCCGCGGGTGCTGATCGACCAGAAGGCGAGCGCCACCTGCACCGTGATCGAAGTCAACGGCGCCGACCGCCCGGGCCTCCTGTACGCGCTGACCCGGGCGCTGGCTGAGCGCAACATCGTCATCTGCTCGGCCAAGATCTCCACCTTCGGCGAGCGCGCGGTCGACGTGTTCTACGTGCAGGACCTGTTCGGCACCAAGATCATGCACGAAAGCAAGCTTGCAGCGGTCCGCCGCAAGCTGCTCTCGGTGCTCGGCGACGGCCCCGAGACCCCCGCCGCCGAACCGGCCCCGGCAGCAGCGGCGAGCGGTCAGGCCGCGGCCTGACCCGCACCCCGATTGACCCTTGAGGCTCCCGGATTTGACCGCGCCGGACCGGCGTGACCAATATGGCGGATATCCGAGTCGTCGGGCGGGCACGGCGTCCCGGTCGCTTGCGGGCGACGGGGGGCGCAGCAGCGGGAGCTACAGGCCATGAAACTGGTGATGGCGGTTCTCAAGCCGTTCCGGCTCGACTCCGTGCGCGACGCGCTCACCGGCATGGGCGTCGCCGGGCTCACCGTGACCGAAGTCAGCGGCTTCGGCCGGCAGAAGGGCCACACCGAGATCTACCGCGGCGCCGAATACAAGATCCATTTCGTGCCCAAGGTGAAGATCGAGGTCGCCGTCGGCGACGACATGGTCGACCAGGTGGTGCAGGCGATCCGCGAGACCGCCCATACCGGCGAGATCGGGGACGGCAAGATCTTCGTCTATGACCTGGAGCTCGCGGTTCGCATCCGGACCGGCGAGACCGGCGACAAGGCGCTCTGACCCCCCACGCCGGCAGCCGGCACGGACCGATCGGCGATGACCCTGCTGCGCTCCATCACCACGGTCGGCGGGCTGACCCTGGTCAGCCGGGTCCTGGGTTTCGTGCGCGACCTGCTGATCGCGGCCGTGGCCGGCGCCGGACCGGTGGCCGACGCCTTCTTCGTCGCCTTCAAGCTGCCCAACCTGTTCCGCCGCCTGTTCGCCGAGGGCGCCCTCAACGCCGCCTTCCTGCCGCTGTTCGCCGGCGCCCTGGAGCGGGAAGGGCCGGCGGCAGCCAAGGCGTTCGCCGGCCAGGCGATCGTGGTGATGCTGATCGTCCTGGTGCCGTTCACGTTCCTGATGCAGCTGGCGATGCCCTGGATCGTGCCGGGGCTGGCTCCCGGCTTCACCGAGCGGCCGGAGGCGCTGGAGATGGCGGTCTATTTCGGCCGCATCACCTTCCCCTACCTGATGATGATGACGCTGGTCGCCCTGCTCAGCGCCATCCTCAACACCTACTACAAGTTCTGGGCGGCGGCAGCAGCGCCGATCCTGCTCAACGTGGTGCTGGTCGCCTGCCTGCTGGTGCTGACGCCGGTGCTGCCCAATGCCGGGCATGCGCTGGCCTGGGGCGTCGCCGGCGCCGGCATCGCCCAGTTCCTGTGGCTGGCTGTGGCCTGCCGGCGGATCGACATGCTGCCGTCGCTGCCACGGCCGCGGCTGACCCCGCGGATGCGCAAGTTCGGCCGGCTGATCCTGCCCGGCGCGATCGGGGCCGGCGTGACCCAGCTCAACCTCGTCGTCGGCACCATTTTCGCCTCGCTCATTCCCGGCGCGGTATCCTGGCTCTATTACGCCGACCGCCTGAACCAGCTGCCGCTTGGGGTCGTCGGGATCGCAGTCGGGGTGGCGCTGCTGCCGATGCTGGCGCGCCAGCTGCGCGCCGGCGAGGCGGACCGCGCGATGGAGACCCAGAACCGGGCGATCGAGTTCGCCCTGGTGCTGACCCTGCCGGCGACCGCGGCGCTGATCGCCATCCCGCACCTGCTGGTCGCCGCGCTGTTCGAACGGGGCGCGTTCACCCCGGCCGACAGCCAGGCGACCGCGTCGGCGCTGGCAGCCTACGCGGCGGGACTGCCGGCCTATGTGCTGGTCAAGACGCTGCAGCCCGGCTTCTTCGCCCGCGAGGACACGCGCACGCCAGTGCTGATCGCCGGCGCCTCGATCCTGGTCAACATTGCGCTGACCCCGCTGCTGATGTGGCCGCTGGGCCATGTCGGCATCGCGCTGTCGACGGCGATCGCCGCCTGGACCAACGTTGTCGGGCTGTGGCTGGTGCTGCACCGGCGGGCGGCGCTGCGGATCGAGCCGGTGCTCGCGCGCCGGCTGCCCAGGCTGGCCGGCTGCACGCTCGCCATGGCAGGGCTGCTGCTCGGCCTGGCCTGGCTGCTGGAGGGCTATATCGACGGCAGCAGCGCCGCCCGGCTGACTGCCGCCGTCGTTCTGGTGACGGGGGGCATGGCGCTGTACCTGACGCTGATCCAGCTCACCGGAGCGACCGACCTCGGTTCCCTGCTCCGCCGCGTGCGCCGCCGGCGGGCCTGAAGCCTCGCAGCGGCCTACGCCGCCTGGTCGGCCAGCAGCCCGTCGAAATCGGTGGCGATCAGCTCGGATGTCTGCGCCACCGCCTGCTCGAGGTCGGCGATCACCGCATCGACCGGTCGCTCCGACCGCTCGGGATGCTGCAGCACGGCTGCCAGCTCGGCGACCCGGACCGCGCCGAAATTGGCCGCCACACCCTTGAGGCAGTGGGCGACGTCCCCCACCAGCTGCCCATTGCCGTCGGCATGGGCCTGGCGCAGGTCGTTCATGCTCTGCTCGGCGGTAGCCAGCATCAGCACCACCATCTCCTTCAGCGACTGGCTGCCCATCGCCGCCGCCAGCTGGCGCAGGGTGCGACGGTTGAACAGCCCCGGCGGCGGCGGCGCCGGCTCGGCGGCCGACTCGGCCTCGGTCCCGTGCGCCGGCGGCCGCGCCACGAGCATCCGCAGCACCTGGTCCAGCCGCGACCATTCGATCGGCTTGGTCAGCACCTCGTCGAGCCCGGCCTTCAGGTAGCTCTTGCGGTGGTCGGGCGACGCGTTGGCGGTCAGCGCGATGATCGGGATCCGGCAGGTCGGCTCGCCCATGTCCCGGATCACCTTGGTCGCTGTCGGGCCGTCCATCTCCGGCATCTGCATGTCCATCAGGACGAGGTCATAGGCCGGGTCGCGCTCGATCTGGCGTACGGCGTGCAGCCCGTTCTCCACCGCATCGACCTGATAGCCCATCCCGGTCAGCATCGAGACGATCAGCATCCGGTTGACCGGGTTGTCTTCCGCCAGCAGCACGCGGATCCGGTTCGACGGGACCGCGGCCGGCACGGTCTGTTCGACCGCCGGCGCTGCGCCGGGCACAGCAGGGTCGTCGGCGGTCGATTCGGCCGGGACCGCCGGGCCGGGCTCGTCGACCAGCATCGTGAACCAGAAGGTCGAGCCCTCGCCGGGCGTACTGCTGACCCCGATTTCGCCATGCATCGCCTCGACCAGGCGCCGGCAGATGGCGAGCCCGAGTCCGGTGCCGCCATATTTCCGCGTTGTCGAGGCGTCGGCCTGGACGAAGGCGTTGAACAGCCGGGCGATCTGATCCTCGTTCAGTCCGATGCCGGTGTCCTCGACCTCGATCCGCAGCCTGAGGCCGGACTCGCCCTGGACGGCATCGCGGGCGAAGCGTACCTCGATGAAGCCCTTCTCGGTGAACTTGACCGCGTTGCCGACCAGGTTGCTGAGGATCTGGCGCAGCCGGGTCGGGTCGCCGATCACCGTGGCCGGCACGTCGGGGGCGATGCGCGGACGCAGCACGGTGGAGCGCTCCACCGCCCGGTCGGCGAACAGCGCCAGCACCTCGTCGCACAGGCCGTGCAGGTCGAAGTCGGTGTGCTCGATGGTCAGCCGGCCGGCCTCGATCTTGGAATAGTCGAGGATGTCGTTGAGCAGCGTCAGCAACGCGTCGGCCGACCGCCGCAGCGTGTCGACGTAGCGGTCCTGCTCCTTGGACAGGGTGGTGCGCTGCAGCAGGTCGATCATGCCCTTGACGCCGGTCATCGGCGTGCGCAGTTCGTGGCTCATCATCGCCAGGAAGTGCGACTTCGCCTCATTGGCGGCGTCGGCCTTGGTCCGCTCGGACGCGTACATTTCGGCCAGCTCTGCCAGGCGCTGCGACTGCTCCTCCACCCGGGCGCGCGACTTCTCCAGGTCGCCGATATAGTGGTTCAGGATCTCCTCGTTGTGGCGCAGCTTCTCCTCGTTGCGCTTCAGCGCGTCGATGTCGGAATAGACGCCGACCACGCCGCCGTCGGCGGTCCGCCGCTCCGAGATCATGTACCAGCGCCCGGCGATCTGCTCCTCGCAGCGCAGCAGCTGGTCCCGGTCCAGCGTCTGCCGGCGCGCCGCCACCCAGTCGGGAACCGCGCGGCCGGCGTCGGCATTGCAGCTGGCCGTCATCAGCGGCGCCAGCTCGAGCACCGAGGCGCCGGGCACGGCGAGCGACTCGTAGCCCGGCCTCAGCCGGCGAAAGCGCTGGTTGCACATCACCAGCCGGTCGGCCGCATCCCACAGCGCGAAGCCTTCGTTGATCGATTCGACCGCGTCGCTCAGGTGGCGCTCGACCCGCTGCACCGCCTGCTCCGCGAGGTGCTTCTGGGTCGCGTCGATCACCGTGACCTGCAGGGCCGGCTCGCCCATCCAGTCGATCGGCCTCGGCAGGACGTCGACCCACATCTCCGCGCCGTCGCGCCGGCGCACCTGGCGCCGGCCGGGATAGGCCGGCTGGCGCTTGGCCAGCTGGCGCTGCCAGATCTGCTCGTATCCGCCGCCCTCGCCGTCGTCCTCCGCCTCGCAGATCATCGGGAAGATGTCGGGCTCGGCCAGTACCGCCTCGATGTCGCCGAAGCCGTACATGTCCGCGAAGGCCTTGTTGGCGAACAGCGGCTTGAAGCGGCGGTGGATCACAATGCCCTGGATCGAGCCCTCGATCAGCTCGCGGAACCGCGCCTCGGTGCGCATCCGGTCGATTTCGGCGGCGTGCAGGCGCGTGATGTCCTGGCCGACGCCGCGGAAGCCCAGGAGCGCGCCGTCGGCGCCGATGATCGGCTGGCCGCTTTCTCGCCGGCGCACGACTGCGCCGTCGGGCCGGACGCTGCGCAGCTCCACGTCCCGGAACGCGCCCTTCTCGTGCCGGATCCCCTCGAACCACTGGCGCAGCAGGGCGCGATCCTCGTCGACGACGAAATCGAACATCTCCCGGCCGACCACCTCGTCCACCGGTCGGCCGAGCACGTCTGCGATGCGGACCGAGGCGAAGCGGTAGCAGCCGCCGGCGTCGATCTCCCAGATATATTCGCCGGCGGCCTCGGCGATCTGGCGGAACCGCTCCTCGCTGGCCCGCAGGGCGTCGGCCGACTTGTTGCGTTCGGTCAGGTCGTGCAGCACCGCCAGCAGCATCGCGCGACCGGCAAGCTGGACCGAGGTCAGCGTCACCTCGACCGGCACCGTGCTGCCGCCCGTGGTGCGCAGCCAGGCGTCGCAGCGATGGTGGCCGTTGGCCCGGGCGAGCGCCGCCATCGCCTCGAAGCCCGCGCCCACGCCCGTGTCCGGCTCCAGCAGGTCGGCCAGCCGCGCGCCGATCAGGCGGCTCTTGGTGCCGCTGCCGGTGATCTCGATGGCGGCGCGGTTGCAGTCGATCACGCCGGCGTCGTCGTGCAGGAAATGGGCATCGGCGGACAGCTCGAACAGCAGGCGGAACCGCTCGTCCGACGTGACCCGCTCGGTCACGTCCGACAGCAGCCACACCTCCGTGTCGCCCTGGCGGCTCAGCGCCAGTTCCACGTAGCAGTGGGTGCCGTCGCGACAGGTCAGCGGCATCACCGTCACCGACTTGTCCTCGGCGCGGCGGTGGCGCTCGTAGATCAGGCGCATCGCCAAGTGGCGCTGGCCGTAGAGCGTCTTGAACCACAGGTCGACGGTGGCCAGTTCGCTGGCTTGGAACCCGGTCAGCTCGCACGTGGCCGGATTGACGTAGAGGTCGTCGCCGCGACGCACCACCGCCGGCTTTGGCAGCAGGTCGACCATCGCCACCAGCGGATGGGTCGGCGCGCGCAGCCGGACAGCGGCGTTGTGAGCTTCCTCAGGCGGCATCGGCAAGGTGCAGCATTGGCTGTGGGCCCGGCTCTGGAAAGGGTCGCCGGGCGCAGGCCGGCGGAACTGTCCACCACCGTAGGCTGGTTGGGTAAAGGTCCGATTAAACGCGTGGATCGGCCGGACGCGGCCGGTCAGCCGACGGTGTTGAAGCCGACGCGGATCAGGCGGCCTACCGCCCAGGCGCCAGCGGCGGCGAGCGCGCCCATCGCGGCCACCCCGAGCAGGGCCGACCCGTCCTGTGAGCCGATGAGGCCGCCGCGCACGCCGTCGATGACGAAATGGAACGGCTGGTGCGCCACCAGCGCGGCGAAGGGTTCGGTGAGGCCCGAGACCGGTGCGAAGGCGCCCGAGAGGAACACCAGCGGGGTGACGATGAAGGTGGAGATCGCGCTCAGCGAATCCCATTTGCGCGCCCACAGGCCGGCGAAAACTCCGAACAGCGAGATGCACCAGGCGCCCAGCACGGCGAACAGCACCGCCTGGCCGAGGTCGTGGAACGGAAGGTCGATCACCAGCAGCAGCACCAGCGACACCGCGCCTCCGACCGCCAGCCCCATGGTAGTGCCGATCAGCCCGTGCGCCAGCAGGCGCGAGGCAGCCGACAGCGGCGCCATCAGCTCGATGTCGATGAAGCCGTCGATCTTGGCGTGCAGGATGGTGAAGGCGGTGGTGCTGAAGGCGATGTTGAGCATGGCGATCGCGATCAGCCCGGGCGTAATGAAGGCGCCGAGAGAGATCGGGATGTCCACGCCTGGCATCTGCCCGCCGAGCCCGTCTGGCGCAGCGAGGTCGAAGATCGCGATCAGCAGCGCGGCCGTCAGGGCCTGGGGCACGACCGCGAACGCGAAGGCGCGTCGCTGGCGGCGCAACTCGCGCCGGTAGAGCGCCCAGAACCCACGCGCGATCCCGGGCGCCCGGGGGTTGCGCCAGCGCTGCGCCGGCGGCGCGGCGGAAGGGCGATGCCTGTCCACGGCTCAGGCCTTCAACCGGTAGCCGGTGCGGAACATCCACCAGGCCGCCAGCATGAGGAGGATGTCGGCCGCCGCCAGCACCGCCACCCCCAGCCAGACCGGCGCGTCGGCATGGCCGATGAAGCCGTAGCGGAAGCCGTCGATCATGTAGAAGAACGGGTTGGCGAAGGCGACGTGCTGCCAGAACGCCGGCAGCCGCTCGATCGAGTAGAAGGTGCCGGACAGGAACGTCAGCGGCGTCACCACGAAGTTGGTCACCGCGGCCATGTGCTCGAACTTCTCCGACCAGATACCGCCGATCACGCCCAGCAGGGACAGCATCAGGCAGGCGGCGACCGCGAAATAGACCACCGCCGCCGCGTCGTGCACCGCCACCGGCGCCAGCAGCGCCATCACGCCGGCGGTGACCAGGCCGACCAGGATTCCGCGGCTGACCCCGCCCAACGCATAGCCCACCGTCAGCTCCCACGGCGCCAGCGGCGGCATCAGCACATCGACGATGTTGCCCTGGATCTTGCCGATCACCAGGCTGGACGAGGTGTTGGCGAAGGCGTTCTGCACCATCGCCATCATCACCAGTCCGGGGGCGAGAAAGGCGGCGAAACTGATCCCTTCCACCATCTCCACCGTGCGGCCGAGGGCCAGCGTGAAGATGGCGAAGAACAGCAGCGTGGTCACCACCGGCGCCGCCACCGTCTGCTGGAATACCTTGAGGAACCGGCGCACCTCCTTCAGGTAGAGCGTCCACAGCCCGCGGGCGTTGATCGCGCCATAGCTGCGCAGCCGCGGGCCGGGAAGCGGCATGGCTTGCTTGGCGGGATCGATCTCGGCAGAACTGGTCATGCAGGGGTCCGGCTCGGAGAGGCGGCGGCTGGTGGGAGGTAATCCTCCGCAGGCCCGAGGGCAAGGGCCAAGAGGGCAAGGAAGGATGCAGCGCCGTGGCAGGCCAGACCGGGAATGATCCGCTGGGCGAGGCGGCGCTGCGGGCCGCCGCCCTGCGCTACCTGGCGCGATATGCGGCGACCGGCGACCAGGTGGCGCGCGTGCTCCACCGACGGGCGCTCCGCTACGGCGATGGCGACCCGGCCACGGTGCAGGCGGTCGCCGAGCGGGCGGCGCGCATCGTCGCAGACCTCGGGCGGATCGGGCTGCTGGACGACGCCGGCTATGCGGCGATGAAAGCGGGAAGCCTGTTCCGCCGGGGCGCCTCGACGCGCCAGATCACCGCGACCCTGCGCGAGAAGGGAGTGCCCGACGCGCTGGTCTCCCAGGCGATCGCCGCGCTGGATGCGGAGCACGGCGAGAGCCGGGAGCGGCAAGCGGCCCTGCGCTATGCCAGGCGCCGCGGCCTCGGCCCCTGGTCGCGGCTCAGGGGGCAGTCGGGGCAGCGCGACCAGCGCCGCCTGCGCGAGATCGCGGCCCTGGTCCGAGCCGGCTACCCGCCGCCGCTGGCGATATGGACAGTCGACCTCGACCGGGGGGACGCTGAGGCGCTGTTGTCGGAAGGTGCGGCGACGGACCGCTGACCGGGCTCAGTCCTCCTCCGGCTTTACGATTCCCTCGACATCCTCGTCATCATCGTCGTCGATGGTGAACGCGTCGTCCTCCTCGTCGTCGTCCTCGACCACCGGCAGGTCCTCGTCGTCGATATCCTCGGGCGCAGGCGTTTTCTTTGCCGGCACGGCGATCACCGTCTCGGCGTCCTCGTCCTCGTCGTCGACCACCACCAGCTCGTCGTCTTCCTCGATCGCCGCGTCCTCGTCCTCGTCGTCGGCGACCAGCTCCTCCTCATCCTCGTCCGCTGCCTCCGCCAACACCGCTGGCCGCGCCTTTTCCGGCGCCGCCCGGCCGCGACGGCTGCGATAGGCGGCGTCGGGATCGAACATGGCCCCGCAGGCAGGGCATTGGATCGGCGTGCGCTGCATATCGTAGAAGCGCGCGTGGCAGCTCTGGCACAGGCGCTTGGTTCCCCACTCAGCTTTGGCCACGCCTTGGGTCTCCTTCATTGCGACGGGTTGAACGGCCTTCCGCACCCAGAGCCGATCGGCGTCGGGGCCCGCGGCCGGTGCGGCTGCGTGTCGGCTGCGCGTTGTGGGCCCGGCGGCTTCACCGGACCTCGGATTTGATGCGGCCCGTGCGTCTGCCACGAACGCCGCCACGTGTCAAAAGCAAAGTGCGCGTCCCGGTGGTGGCGCCCTCGGTCCCAGCGCCCGCACTGCGGGCTTTTCCCGAGCGGCGGAAATACACTACTGTCCGCCGCGCAGGCGAAACCCGGCGGAACTCCGAGCGATGACCAAGAGACCCCTCCGTGCTGCGCGGTCGCGCGGCCTTGCCGGTACCATGACCGTGCCCGGCGACAAGTCGATCTCCCACCGGGCGCTGATGCTGGGCGCGCTGGCGGTCGGCGAGACCGTGATCGGCGGCCTGCTCGAGGGCGAGGACGTGCTGGCCACCGCGGCTGCGATGCGCGCGCTCGGCGCCGAGGTCACGCGCGGCGCCGACGGCCTGTGGCGGGTGCACGGCGTCGGTGTCGGCGGCATGGCCGAACCGTCGCAGGTGCTCGACATGGGCAATTCGGGCACCGCCGCGCGGCTGCTGCTCGGCATCGTCGCCAGCCAGCCGATCACCTGCTTCATGACCGGCGACGCCTCGCTGGTCAAACGGCCGATGGCCCGGGTCACCGGCCCGCTGACCCGGATGGGCGCCAGCTTCGTCACCCGGTCCGGCGGGCTGATGCCGCTGGCGGTGACCGGCCCGGCCGACCTGCTGCCGATCCACTACGAGTCCCCGGTCGCCTCGGCCCAGATCAAGTCGGCGATCCTGCTCGCCGGGCTGAACGCCGCCGGCGAGACTACTGTGGTCGAGCCGCAGCCGTCGCGCGACCACAGCGAGCGGATGCTGCGCCATTTCGGCGCGACGGTGACGGTCGAAGCCGACGGAGAGCGCCGGATCGTCACCCTGGTCGGCCATCCGGAGTTGAAGGCGCGCACGGTCGCGGTCCCGGCCGACCCGTCCTCCGCCGCCTTCCCGGCCGTCGCCGCGCTGATCACGCCCGAGTCCCGGATCCGGCTGCCGGCGGTGGGCATGAACCCGCATCGCGACGGGTTGTACCGCACCCTGCTCGAGATGGGCGCCGACATCGCGCTGGAGAACGCATCCTCGGTCGGCGGCGAGCCGGTCGCCGACCTGGTCGTCGCCTCCAGTGCGCTCACCGGCGTCGACGTTCCGCCCGAGCGCGCGCCCGCGATGATCGACGAATATCCGGTGCTGGCGATCGCAGCGGCCTGCGCCAGCGGGACGACGCGGATGCGCGGCCTCGCCGAGCTGCGGGTCAAGGAGAGCGACCGGCTGGCGATCACCGCCGCCGGGCTCGC
>JBHJOG010000276.1:0-25505 GCA_050329975.1 Alphaproteobacteria bacterium
CATCCGGGCGAGCCAGCGCTGCCGGCCGCGCGGATCGGGCGCGGCGACCATGCCGATCAGGCTCTCGCGGATCGGCCCGATGCCGGTGAAGCGCAGGATGTTGCGCTCCAGGCTCTTCAGGCTGTGGGCGCGGTAGAACCAGCGATAGGCCAGCGCCGGCATGCCCATGGTCACCACCACTCGCGCCGACTTGCCTTTCAGGGCGCTGTGCCGGAACTTGCCCGGCGTGTCTGCGTCGAGTGCGAAGCCAGGGCGGAGGCACTGCTCCAGCCAGGCCTTCAGCAGCGCCGGCATCGCGCCGAGCCAAAGCGGGTACAGCAGCACGATGTGGTCCGCCCAGCCTACCGCCTGTTGTCCGGGCAGCAGGTCGCCCGGCAGCGTCCCGTGGTTCCAGTCCTGCTGGCTGCGCAGGGGCGGCACGTCCAGATCGGCGATGCGCACGCGGCGGACCGCGTGCCCGGCCTCCAGAGCGCCGGCGGCATAGGCCTCGGCCAACGCATGGCCGAACCGTTCGTCGGAGGGGTCCGGATGGCCCTCGACGATGACGATGCGACGGGAGCCGTTCTTCATGCTAGTGCGCCATCAGCACCGGCACCGGCATCGTGCTCATGATCTTGCGGGTGACGCCGCCGAACACCCACTGATGGAAGCGCGAATGGCCGTAGCCGCCCATCACCAGCAGGTCGGAGCCGTAGTCGGCGATCCGAGCCAGGATTTCCGCGCCGACCTCATGGTCCTGGGAGCTGGCCTGCACGGCCTCGCAGGTGACCCCGGACCGGGCGAGCGTGGCGGCGAGCGCGTCGGCGGCCCGCGACGGGCTCTCGCCCGGCTCGACCCGGGGATCGACCCAGACCAGGTGCACCATCTCGGCGTCACGCAGCAGCGGCAGGGCGTCGAACACGGCGCGCGCGGACTCCCGGCTGCCGTTCCAGGCGATCGTCACGTCGCGGCCGATCTCGGTGACCTGCATCCTCGGCGGCACCAGCAGGACCGGCCGGCCGGACTGCAGCATCAGCCGCTCGCCGATCGCCGTGCCGACATGGTCGGGTTCGTCCGGGTCGTCGGGCATGGCGACGATCAGCTCGGCGGTACGCGCCCGCTCCATGATCGTCTCCAGCGGGTCGACATAGGGTGAATCCGCCAGCACCCATTCGGTCGCAAAGCTCTCGGCCGCCGTCGCCCGCTCGAACTGGCTACGGATTGCACCGCTCTGCGCCGCGTGGAACGCCTCGTGCTGCTCGAGCAGCCTGCCGGTGACCTCCGCCCCGCCATAGGGCGAGGTGGCGTAGAGCCGCATCAAAGGCACGACATAAAGGCCGGTCAGGTGCGCATTGCTGCGCCGGGCGAGGATGGATGCGGCCGCGATCGTGGCCGGAGTCTGCTTCTCGGTCGCCAGATAGGCGAGGATCGTACCGTACCCCATGCTCATTTTCCTTGCTGGCCCGCAGCGGCGGTGGCGGGCGGTGGCGTACCGTCGAGAATGCCCCAGCGGGCGGCTGCGTTGAAGACTGGATCGCGGTGCCGCCGCCGGGTTCGCGGGACCTCATCACGATGCGTCGTCAATCGAGCTCCATGGTGAAGTCTGGTCCGCGGTGTTCAGGATGAGCAGGCGCCCGATCTCGTCGAGATGGCGGCGGGTCGCGGTGCGGTAGAGCCCGACAAGTCGCTCCAGAGCGTCCGGGTCGGGGCTGCAGCGCATCATGTGCGGAATGATGACGGCCGTTGCCTCGCCGGCATGGCGGCCGCGACGCCGTTGGACCATGGCATTTCCCTCGCAAGCCCCCGTGCAGGAGGCGCGGCTGCCTCCGAATGCTGATCCAAGCAGGCCTCGGTGCCGCCAGCATTGACGTGGATCAACAGGCGCCGCGCCGACCACGTGAAGGTTTGACGGGTCCTGCCAGCTGTGTTGAGTCCACTATAGTCGAGAGCCGATGGAGGGTTCGATGTCGCCGCACCCGCTCACCCTGCGGAACGGCCGGCTGGCTGACGGCCGGGCGGTCGACGTGAGCTTGCGCAACGGCCGAATCGCCGCCATTGCCGATGCCGATGCCCAAGCCGGCGTCGGCCCTGAGATCGAGCTCGGCGGCCTGTTGCTGCTGCCCGGGCTGGTCGACGGCCACATCCACCTCGACAAGACGTTCACCGGCCAGGCCTGGCGGCCGCATGTCGCCGGCGGCGGCGTTGCTGCCCGGGTCGCGGCCGAGAAAAGCGTTCTGGAAGCGATGGAGGCGCCGATCGCCGCGCGCGCCGCCGCCCTGGTGCGCCAGGTGGCGGCCACCGGGTCGAGCTGGCTGCGCTCCCATGTCGACGTTGACACCGGAATTGGCCTCGATGGGCTGGAGGCCCTGCTGGAGGTCCGGGAAGCCTGTCGCGATCTGGTGGACATCCAGCTGGTCGCCTTTCCGCAGAGCGGCGTCATCGCCGACCCCGGTACCGCCGACCTGCTCGATGCCGCGATCCGCGCCGGCGCCGACGCGGTCGGCGGGCTCGACCCTGCCGGCTTCGACGGCGACGTCGAAGGCCAGCTCGACATCGTGTTCGGCATCGCCGGGCGGCACGGCTGCCTGGTCGACATCCATCTGCACGATCCGGGCGAGCTGGGCGCATTCGAACTGCGGCGGATCGCTGCCCGGTCGCAGGCACTCGGCATGCAGGGCCGGGTCGCCGTCAGCCACGCCTATGCGCTGGGCGCCATCGACGACGCCAGCTTCGGCGCCACCGCCGAGGCGCTGGCCGCCGGCGGGGTCGCCATCCTCACCAACGGCCCGGGCCCGGACCCGATCCCGCCGATCAAGCGCCTGCAGGCAGCCGGGGTCGCCGTCATGGCCGGCTCCGACAACATCCGCGACGCCTGGTCGCCCTACGGCAGCGGCGACATGCTGGAGCGGGCCCGCCTGATCGGCTATCGCGCCGGGTTCAACACCGACCACGACCTCGGGCTCGCCTTCGCGATGGCGACCTCGGTTGCGAGTGAGGTGCTCGGCGTTGCCGACCACGGGCTGGCGGTCGGCAGCCGCGCGGACCTGATCGCGGTCCGCGCCTCCGGCATCCCCGAGGCGGTCGCCACCTTTCCGCCCCGCGCGCTGGTGTTCAAGGCCGGCCGACTGGTGGCGCGCGACGGCGCGCTGGTGCGCGGACCCGTCGAGCCTTGAAGCGGGCACAATTGCTACTAGTATGACTCGCCACGGAAAACACGAGAGAGGAGACCGGGCATGCGTCCCCATTGCCTTTTCGCCTGTATCGCTGTTGTCGCCGGTGCGTCCGGGGCACACGGCTTCGACGCGGGCGGATTTGCCATGCAGCAGCATTGGCATAGCCTGATGGAGCAGCAGTCCGGCGTCGATGCGGCGCCAGACGCAGCGCCAGGGTCGAACATCGAGCAGGCGATGCGGGCTGACATCCAGCGTCTTCAGGAAGAGCACCGCCTCCGGCTGGAGCCCGAGTACAATCTTCGTGTGCAGCGGGACGGGAGGCCTGCCGCCGACCAATGGCTCGCGCAGGAAGCCGACAGGCTGGGCCAGGAGGTAGCCCGCTATGTCCGCGAAACCTACGGTTTCAACTAGGGCCCCGTCGATCAGGCGCGGTCCTTGCGAAGGCGCTTGCGCATCGCGCCGCGCGGCCAGCGGGCGAAGCCCCAGGCGGCCTCGTCGGCCTGCACCTGCAGCAGCTCGGGTCGGTCCGCTCCGGGTTCGAAATCCCGGTAGCCCAGGTGGCGGTAGAACGGCGCGTTCCACGGCACGTCGAGATAGGTGGTGAGGGTCGCCTCGTTGAAGCCGGCCGCGCGCGCCCAGTCCTCCGCCGCGGCGAACAGGGCGCGCCCGATGCCCTTGCCCTGGTGGGCGCGCATCACCGAGACCTCGACGATGTGGGCCCGCCCGTCGGCCGGCCACAGCATCAGGAACCCGACGAGGTCGCCCTCGGACTCCGCCACCAGCACCACGCCCTCGGCATGGGCGCGCGCATGCTCCTCCGGATCGCGGTTCGGCCCGTCGGCGCAATAGTCGTAGCCGACGCTGCGGTAGCGCTGCTGCGCGTCGCGCTCGATGGCGGCCAGGTTCGGAAGGTCGGCCCCCACCGCGGGGCGGATGGTGAACGGTTCGGTCATCGGCCGGATTCGAGCGAAGCGGCCGGCTTCGCGTCAATACGGATTGCGCCCTCAATGGAAGCCGCGGGTCAGCCCCTGCACGAAATGCCGGTTCAGCACCAGCGCCAGCAGCACGATCGGCAGGGTGGAGAAATGGGCGAGCGCGCCCATGGTGCCCCAGGTGATGTCCTTGGTTCCGTAAGCGGTGAGCAGCGCCACCGACAGGGTCTTGGTGTCGGCGGTGGTCAGGAAGGCGGGGAACAGAAAGCTGTTCCACGACAGCATGAAGCACAGCAGCGCGCAGGCGACGATGCCCGGCTTGACCATCGGCACCGCGATCCGCAGGAAGGCGCCGAGCTGGCTCGACCCGTCGACAAGTGCCGCCTCCTCGATCTCCGGCGGCAGCGCCCGGAACCAGGCGAACATCATCCAGACCACGAAGGCGGTGTTGAGCGTGGTGTCGAGCAGGATCACCGCCCACCAGGTGCCGAGCAGCCCGAAATCGCGCATCAGCAGGTAGAACGGGATCAGGGTGGCCACCGGCGGCACCATCCGGATCGCCAGGAAGAAATACGCGACCCCCACCGCCCAACGCGCGCCCGACCGCGCCAGCGCATAGCCGCAGGGTATGCCGAGCGCGAGCGACAGCAGCGTGCCGCCGCCGCTGATGATCAGGCTGTTCTGGGTCAGCTGCGGCACGTCGAAGAACTGGAACACGGTGTCGAAGTTCGCCCAGGTCGGCTCGAAGCCGAGGCGCGGCGGGAAGCTGAAGATGTCGCGCGCCGGCTTGTAGGCGGTGGTGACCAGCCAGGCCACCGGCGCCAGGAACACCAGCAGCGCCGCCAGCACCGCGCCCCGCTGCAGCACGACCACCGACAGCGGTTGGGCGCGGCCCATCAGCCCATCATCCGTCGGTCGGCGCGGCGGATCACCAGTACGAAGCCACCGGCGATCAGCCCGATGCAGACCAGCATCAAGTTCGACAGCGCCGAGGCATCCCCGATGTTGAAGAACTCCAGTCCCTGCTTGACCGCGTGGAACATCAGCACGTTGGTCGCGTTGTCCGGCCCACCCTTGGTGGTGACGAACACCGAATCGAAGATCCGGAACGCGTCCATCGTCCGCAGCACCAGGGCGAGGAAGATCGCCGGCAGCAGCATCGGCAGGATGACCAGCCTGAGCTTCTGCCATGGCGAAGCGCCGGCGACGTCGGCGGCCTCGATCGCGTCATGCGGCAGCGACTTCAGCCCGGCGAGCAGGATCAGCGCGACCAGCGGCGTCCACTGCCAGATGTCGATGAAGATCAGCGCGCCCATCGCCGAGTTGGGATAGCCGAAGAAGCCACGCTCGCCGCTGAGCCCCCAGTCGGCTGCGAAATAGCCGATCATGCCGAAGTCGGCGGTCAACAGCGCGCGGAACACCAGCCCCACCACCAGCGGCGTCAGCGCCACCGGCACCAGCATCAGCGCCAGCGCCACCCGGTTGAACAGGCTGTCGCGCCACAGCAGCAGCGCCAGCGCCAGCCCGAGCACGAACTCGATCGCCACCGCCAGCACCGTGAACACCAGCGTGTTCCACAGCGTTTCGCGGACCACCGGATCGGCGGCCATCTCCAGGTAGTTGTCGATGCCGACGAACTCGCGCCGGGCCGGGCGCAGCAGGTTGTAGTCGAACAGGCTGAGCCACATCCCCTGCGCCAGCGGCACCACTGCCACCAGCAGCACGTAGAGCAGCGACGGCAGCCCCAGCGCCAGCAGGAACAGCCGCCGCCGCTGCCCGAAGGTCGCCGGCGCGAACCTGCCGGCAGCCCGCGCGGGCACCGGACGCACGACGCCGACGCTGGTCATCGGGCGAGGCGCTGCACGTCCGGGATCCCGCGACCTAGAACAGCCCCATCGCCTGCTCCTGCGCCTGGTCGAGCGCCGCCTGCGGGTCGGCGTCGCCGGCGAGTACGGCGTTGACCGCCGCGCCCAGGATGTCCTGGATCTCCGGATACTCCGGGATCCGCGGGCGGTACTCTCCGTCACCGTGCAGGAAGCTCTCGTGGATCACCGGCAGGAACGGGTAGAGTTCGATCAGGTCGGGGTCGGCGAGCGTGCTCATCCGGATGTAGCCGCCGCCGCCCAGCTCAGACATCTGCTTCTGCACGTCCGGGCTGGTCACCCACTTGATGTATTCCCAGGCGGCCGCCTGGCTCTCCTCGTCGATGTCGGCGTTGATTGCCAGTCCCCAGCCGCCGATGCCGTATTTCGGCTCCAGCCCCTCGCCGGTCGGCGCCAGCATCAGCGCGTTCATGCCCACCACCCGCGACATCTCGGGGTTGTCGTAGCCGGCAGCACCCACCGACCAGCTCTGCATGTTGGCGACCAGGCCCTGGCGGAAGCTCTCCTCGCGGCCGCCCCAGTCGTAGTCCACCGCCCCCGGCGGCGCGGCGTTGTCGAACAGGTCCTTGTAGACTGTCAGGCTGGCCACGTTCTCCGGCGAATTCAGCGCCGGCATGCCGTCGGCACCCATGATCGAGCCGCCCATCTGCGAATTGTACTGCATCCAGTCCTGGGCCACCGCCGGCCCGCGCTGGCCGTTGGCCACCCAGCCATAGCGGCTGGCCTCGCGGTCGGTGAGCGCGTAGGCGGCAGCCACCAGTTCCTCCATCGTCGACGGCGGTTCCAGACCGGCCGCCTCGTAGAGGTCCGGGCGGTAGGCGAGCACGTTGGCGTAGCCGGCGAAGGGGAAGGCCACCTGTGCGCCCTCGTAGTTGCCCAGCGCCGACATCAGGATCGGATAGATGTCGTCGACCCCGATCTCCGCCGCGTCGCGTTCGATCCAGTCGTTCAGCAGCACTGCGTGTCCGGCCTCGGCGAACTGGCCGGCCCAGACGATATCCATGGTGACCACATCGTAGCCGCCGGTGTCGCCGATGAAATCGGCAGTGATCTTGGTCAGCAGCTCCGGGTAGCTCAGGATATCGACATTGACCGTGATCCCGGTCAGTGCCTGGAATTCGGGCGCCAGCGTCACCAGCGGCCCGGAAAACTGGTCGTTCATCGACGCCACGTTCAGCGTCACCCCGGCATAGGGCTGCTCCTGCGCACCCGCAGCCAGTGCGGTCAGCGCGGTGGTCGCCAGTGCTACCCCTGCCAGTCCGATCCGGTGTGTCATCGCAGCCCCCGTCCCTGATGTTGCCTGTCGCCGGACTCTACTCCCGGCTCCGGGTCGCTGCAAAGCGCGCGCCAGCGATTCAGCCGGCGACGGCTATCGGGCGCGGCTCCTCCAGCGCCGTCATCGCGTCATGGGTGCTCAGGAACACCTGTCCCGGCGCCATCCGCTCAAGCAGGTCGGTGCGCTGCAACCGGTCCATCACCGGACCCTTCACCTCGGCGAGGTGGAAGGTCACCCCGGCGTCCCTCAGCTCGTCGATCAGGGTCTCGAGGGACTCCAGCGCGCTGGAATCGATCGCGTTGACCGCGCTGCAGATCAGCACGACATGGGCCAGCTTCGGCCGCTCGGCGACCTCGGCCAGGATGGTGGTCTCCAGGAAGCGGGCGTTGGCGAAGAACAGGCTCTCGTCGATCCGGATCGCCAGGATCCGCGGGTCGGTCCGCACCGCGTGCCGCTTCACGTTGCGGAAATGCTCGGTGGCGCCCACCCGGCCGACCACCGCGTAGTGCGGCTTGGCGGTCCGCCACATCAGCAGCCCCAGCGAGGCGGCGATCCCGATCAGGATGCCGGTCTCGACGTTGACCAGCAGCACGCCGGCGAAGGTGACCAGCAGTGCTGCGGCGTCGGCACGGTTGTAGCGCCAGGCGCGACGGAAGGCGGCAATGTCGATCAGTTGCAGCACCGAGACCACGATGATCGCCGCCAGTGCGGCCGGCGGCAGCGGCCGGAACAGCGGCGGCAGCAGGATCACGGTCAGCGCGACCAGGCCGGCGGTCACCACCGCCGACAGCTGGGTCGCGGCGCCGGCGTCGAAATTGACGTTGGACCGCCCGAACCCGCCGGTGACCGGGAAGCCGCCGGTGAAGGCGGCGGCGATGTTGGCCGCGCCGAGACCGGCCAGCTCGTTGTTGGCCTCGATCTTCTGCCGGCGCTTGGCGGCGAGCGCCTTGGCGACGGCGACGCTCTCCAGGAAGCCGATCAGCGCGATCATCGCTGCCGACGGCAGCAGCGCCAGCCACAGCTCCTCGTCGAACCCGGGAATCGTCAGCGGCGGCAGGCCAGTCGGGATCGCACCGACCACGGCCACGCCTGCCGCGGTGTCCAAGTCGAGCGCGAACACGGCGAGCGTCGACAGGGCCACCAGCAGCAGCGGCCCGGCGCGCAGCAGGGTCACCGCCGCCATCCGCCACCGTCCGAGCCGTTTCGCCCGCCTGGTCAGCGGCCCGCGCAGCAGCAGGAGGAAGCCGATGCCACCGGCGCCGATCGCCAGCGTCACCCAGTTGGTGCCGCCGATCCCGGCGCCGAGCGAGGCGAGCAGGTCGACGATCGAATCCGCCCGCGGCACCGAAATACCCAGGATGTCCTTCATGTTGCTGAAGCCGATGACGATCGCCGCCGCGCTGGTGAAGCCCGAGATCACCGGGTGGCTGATGAAGTTCACCAGATGGCCGGCCCGGATCACTGCCAGGCCGATGCTGATCGCCCCCACCTCCAGCGCCAGCACCAGGGCGGCGGCCTGGTAGGCGTCGCTGCCGGAGGCGGCGACGGGCGCCAGGCTGGCGGCGGTGAGCAGCGAGATGATCGCCACCGGGCCGACCGCCAGCGTACGGCTGGTGCCGAAGCAGGCATAGGCGAGCAGCGGGGCGATGCTGGCGTAGAGACCCGCCTGCGGCGGCATCCCTGCAAGCAGCGCATAGGCCATCGCCTGCGGCACGATCATGATCGCGGTGATCACGCCGGCCATCAGGTCGCCGGGCAGGTCCGCGCGCCGATAGGCCGCGAGCCAGCCGATGATGGGCAGGATCCTGGCCGGGTTCATCGCCATGGTGTTTCCTCGGTCAGCCGCCCTTCCGGGCCAGGCTCTGCCATCCCGGCGGCATCCGCATTGATACGAAGCAAGCCCGAGACCTGGAGCCCGCGTCTAGATTCGGATGCGCTAGTCCTCAGCGACGCTGGCCTCCGCATCATCCCGCCTCGCGGGCCCGCAATAGAGATCGTACAGGACTTCGATGACCCGGCGCGCCTCGTCGCCGGCCAGCCGGTAGTAGATCGTCTGGGCGTCGCGACGGGTCTGCACCAGCCCGTCCTTGCGCAGGAGGGCGAGCTGCTGCGACACCGTACTCGGCCGCAGGCCCAGCGTTTCCGCCAGCATGCCGACGGACCGCTCACCCTCGACCAGCTGGCACAGCAGCATCAGCCGGGTCTCGCTGGCCAGCGCGCGCATCAGATCGGCGGCGCGCTGACTGGCCTCCTGCATGCCTTGTAACTTCATACTTGCGTATATACGATGTTACGCACATATATGCAACCATCGACGCCGGCCGATCGGCAAGTTGATCGGCGACAATGCACCAGGCCGGGGAAAGGATCCTGTGATGAAACCGACTGTGAAGGCATTCTTCGACGAGGCGACCTGGACCGTCTCCTATGTGGTCTCCGATCCGCAGACCGAGCGCTGCGCCATCGTCGACTCCGTTCTCGACTACGACCCGAAGGCGGGCAGGACCAGCACCGAGGCCGCCGACCGCGTGATCGCCTATGTCACCGAGCAGGGCCTGACCGTCGACTGGATCCTGGAGACCCACGCCCATGCCGACCACCTGACCGCCGCGCCCTATCTGAGGCATAAGCTGGGAGGTCGGATCGGGATCGGCGAGCACATCACGACCGTCCAGAAGGTCTTCGGGAAGGTGTTCAACGCCAATTCCGGCTTCCAGCCCGACGGGTCCCAGTTCGATCACCTGTTCGCCGATGGTGAGACCTTCCGCATCGGCACGCTCGAAGGCCGGGTCATCCACACGCCCGGGCACACGCCCGCCTGCCTGACCTATGTGATCGGGGACGCCGCCTTCGTTGGCGACACGCTGTTCATGCCGGACTACGGCACTGCACGCTGCGACTTCCCGGGCGGCGATGCCGGTACGCTCTACGACTCGATCCAGAAGATCTTCGCGCTGCCGCCTGAAACGCGCCTGTTCCTCTGCCACGACTACAAGGCGCCGGGTCGGGACAGCTTCGCCTGGGAGACCACGGTGGCCGAGGAGCGGGCCTACAACGTCCACGTGCACGACGGCATCACCCGCGAGCAGTTCGTCGCCATGCGCAACGCACGCGACAAGACCCTGGAGATGCCGGTGCTGATCCTGCCGTCGGTGCAGGTGAACATGCGCGCAGGCGCCATGCCGCCGCCCGAGGACAACGGCGTCACCTACCTGAAAATCCCCGTCAACGCGCTGTAAATTCGAAAGTGCCTGAGCAACGATAGGATCGTTCCATGGACAATTTCACACCGATCGCCTCCCTCGTCGGCGGCGGGCTGATCGGGCTCGCCGCCGTGCTGCTGATGCTGCTGAACGGACGCATCGCCGGGGTCAGCGGCATCGTCGGCGGCCTGCTGTCCGGGGATGCCGCCGACGCGGGTTGGCGGATCGCCTTCGTCGCCGGCCTGTTCGCCGCGCCCTTCCTCTACGCGCTCTTCGCCGGCGGCGTGCCCGCGATCGAGATCCAGGTCTCGACGCCGCTGATGGTCGCGGCAGGACTGCTGGTCGGCTTCGGCAGCACGCTCGGCGGGGGCTGCACCAGCGGCCACGGCATCTGCGGCATCGCCCGGCTGTCGCCGCGCTCGATCGTGGCCACCCTGGTCTTCATGGCGACCGGCATCGCCACCCTGTTCGTCGTCCGCCACCTGATCGGAGCCTGAGATGACCCGCATCCTCGTCGCCCTCCTGGTCGGGCTCGTCTTCGGGCTCGGGCTGACCATCTCGCAGATGATCGATCCGGCCAAGGTGCTGGGCTTCCTCGACGTCGCCGGCATCGCCGACGGCAGCTGGGATCCCAGCCTCGCGCTGGTGATGGCCGGCGGCCTGGCGGTCGCTTTCGTCGGCTTCAAGTTGGTGCTGCAGCGCGGCACCCCGGTTTTCGCCGACCGGTTCCAGCTGCCGGCGCGGCGCGAGCTCGACGGCCGGCTGATCGCCGGCTCGGCGATCTTCGGCATCGGCTGGGGCCTCGCCGGCATCTGCCCCGGCCCGGGGCTCACGGCGCTCGGGCTCGGCTACACCGACGTCGCGCTCTTCGTCGCCGCCATGCTCGCCGGCATGGGCCTCAACCGCCTGATCGCGTTGCGCCCGCGGCCGGCCTGACCGACCTGCGAGCCTGGCAGCGCCCGCCTTGACCTCGGTCAATGCGCGCGGACGGCTGCCGGCCACAGTGGCCGCGCCATGCTGAAGCTCCGGCGAATCGCCCTCGATTCCTACCCCGAGAACATCGCCGTGCTGTCGCGGCGCTGCACGCTCTACCGCGCCGAGGAGTTCCGCGCCCTGCGGAAGATCGAGGTGACCGGCGGCACGCGCCAGATCCTGGCCACCCTGATGATCGCCGACGATGGCGGGATCGTCGCGCCCGACGAGCTCGGGCTGGGCGTGCAGGCGTTCCGCCGCTTCGGCCTCGAGGAGGGTGCCCCGGTCGCAATCGCCCAGGCGACGCCGCCGGCGAGCCTGGATTCGGTGCGGGCCAAGATCGACGGCCGGACGCTCTCCCCCGAGCAGATCGAGGGCGTGATCCGCGACATCGCCGGCTACCGCTATGCTCCGATGGAGATCGCCGCCTGGCTGGTCGCCTGCGCCGCCTTCCTCACCACAGAGGAAGTGCTGGGCCTGACACGCGCCATGGCCACGGTCGGCAACCGTCTCGCCTGGGCCGCGCCGCTGGTGGTCGACAAGCACTGCATCGGCGGCATTCCCGGCAACCGGACCTCGATGATCGTGGTGCCGATCGTCGCCGCCCACGGGCTGACAATGCCGAAAACCTCGTCGCGCGCCATCACCTCGCCCGCCGGCACCGCCGACACCATGGAGGTGCTGGCCGATGTCGACCTCTCGGTGCACCGCATGCAGGCGGTGATGGAGCAGGAGAAGGCCTGCCTGGTCTGGGGCGGGCACGTCAACCTGTCGCCGGCCGACGATGTGCTGATCTCGGTCGAGCGCCCGCTCGGCATCGACACCCGCGAGCAGATGGTGGCCTCGATCCTGTCGAAGAAGCTGGCTGCCGGCTCCACCCACCTGGTGGTCGACATCCCGGTGGGCCCCACCGCCAAGGTGCGCAGCCAGCGCGACGCGGTGCGCCTGCGCAAGATGTTCGAATATGTCGGCGACCAGGTCGGGCTGGTCGTCGACGTGATCCTGACCGACGGGTCGCAGCCGGTCGGCCGTGGGATCGGGCCGGTGCTGGAGGCGCGCGACGTGATGGCGGTGCTGCGCAACGATCCGGGCGCGCCCGCCGACCTGCGGCAGCGCGCGGTGGTGCTGGCCGGCCGGGTGCTGGAGTTCGACCCCGCACTCCGCGGCGGCGCCGGCCAGGCCCGCGCCGATGCGCTGCTCGCATCGGGCAAGGCGCTGGCGGCCATGGAGCGGATCATCGCCGCCCAGGGCGAAAGCAGGGTCGGCTACAGCCTGGGGGGGCTGGTCGAAGAGGTGCCCGCCCGGGCCGACGGCTTCGTCACCGCCATCGACTGCCACCGGCTCGCCCGCGTCGCGCGGCTGGCCGGGGCGCCGATGGACAAGGGGGCGGGCATCGACCTGCTGAAGAAGATCGGCGACCCGGTGACGGCCGGCGAGCCGCTCTACCGGATCCACAGCTGCGTCGCCTCCGACTTTGCCTTCGCCCGCGCGCTCGCCGGCGAGCACAATGGGTTCACCCTGGGCACAAGGGAGGGGATGCGATGAGCCTGCGGCTGAAGTTCTGCGGCGCGGCCGGGACGGTCACCGGCTCCTGCACCTGGGTCACCCACCCCGGCGGCCAGTTCCTGGTCGACTGCGGCATGTTCCAGGGCCCGAAGACGGTCAAGGAGCTGAACTACGGCCCCTTCCCGTTCGATCCGGGCGCGATCGACTTCGTGCTGCTGACCCATGCCCATACCGACCATGCCGGGCTGATCCCGAAGCTGATCCGGCACGGCTTCGCCGGCCCGGTCTATTCCACCGCCGGCACCCGCGACCTGCTGAGCTACATGCTGCCCGACAGCGGCACCATCCAGGAGCGCGAGGTCGAGTTGCTGAACCGGCGCAACGCCCAGCGCGGCCGGCCGCAGGTGACCCCGATCTACACCGCTGCCGACGGCGAGGCGGCGATCCAGGCGTTCCGCGCCGTCGACTACCGGAACTGGACCGATGTCGGCGCCGGCGTCCGTGCGCGCTGGTGGAATGCCGGCCACATCCTCGGCGCCGCCTCGGTCGAGCTCGAGATCGCCGCCGCCCCGGCGCCGGCGCCGCCGCTCCGGCTGCTGTTCTCGGGCGACATCGGGCCGGACCGGAAGCTGTTCCATCCCGATCCGGACGGGCCGACCGACCTCGACCTCGTGGTCTGCGAGGCGACCTACGGCGACCGCTCGCGGCCGGCGCTGACGCCCGAAGGGCGGCGGCGCCAGCTGGCGCGGGAGGTCAACGATGCGCTGGCGGCCGGCGGCGTGCTGCTGATCCCGGCCTTCGCGGTCGAGCGCACCCAGGAACTGCTGGCCGACCTGTCGGCGCTGTTCGACGCCGGTTCCGTGCCGCGGGTGCCGCTGTTCCTCGATTCGCCGCTGGCGATCCGCGCCACCGAGGTGTTCGCCAGGCACGCCGCCGACCTGGAGGACCTGTCAGGGCCCCGCGGCAAGGGCGGCAGCCTGCTGCGCCACCCGAACTTCCACTTCACCGAGACGGTGGAGCAGTCGAAGGCCATCGACCGCTTCACCGGCCGGGTCATCGTGCTGGCCGCCAGCGGCATGTGCGAGGCCGGGCGGATCCGCCACCACCTGAAGCGCTTCCTCTGGCAGCCGAACGCCACCGTGCTGCTGGTCGGCTACCAGGCCATCGGCACCCTCGGCAGCCTGTTGCAGCAGGGCGCGGCGGCGGTCCGCATCATGGGCGAGGACGTGAAGGTGCGGGCGCGGATCCGCACCCTCGACGTCTACAGCGGGCATGCCGACGCCGAGGAGCTGGTGGCCTGGGTCGCGGCGCGGCAGCCGGTGCGCGGCGCGCTGGTCCTGACCCATGGCGAGGGGCGTGCGCTGGCCGGGTTGCGCGACCGCCTGCTCGCCGCCGGCCACGCCGAGGTGCTGGTCCCGGCGCTCGACGACGAGATCGAGGTCGGTGCCGGCGGGCGGGTGACCAGGCGGCGCAGCGCCCCGCGCCGGCTGGCGCCGGAGGCGGTCGCCCGGCCGGACTGGCACAACGACCTGGCGCAGTTCTCGCTCGACCTCCGCGAGGCCCTGGAGGGGGCGGCCGGGGAGAAGGCGCGGGCCGTGATTCTGCGCCGGGTCAAGCGCGCACTGGGCGATCGCTGAGGCGACGCGGCGTCGCGAGCCGGCTTGCGCGCGCGGCATCGACGGACGACACTCGGCCCTGGGGACCAGGGGGCCGGATGACGGAACGCAAGGCGCGGGTGACCTCGATCGACGTGGCGAGGCTCGCCGGCGTCTCGCAATCGGCCGTCTCGCGCGCGTTCACTCCCGGTACCAGCATCTCCGTCCAGACACGCCGCAAGGTGCTGGCGGCGGCCCAGGCGCTGAACTACGTCCCGAACTCGATCGCGCGCAGCCTGATCACCCGGCGGTCCAACATGGTCGCGATGGTGGTCGGCGACCTGCAGAACCCGTTCTACTGCCAGGTCCTGGACGCGGTCAGCCAGGCGCTGCAGCAGCGCGGGGTGCAGGTGCTGGTGTTCCGGGTGGCGCTGGGCAGCGAGGTCGACGCCGCGTTGATGTCGGTGCTGGAGTACCAGATCGACGGCATGGTCATCACCTCGGCCCAGGTGTCGGCCAAGATGGCGGAGCTCTGCGCCGAGCGGGACATCCCGGTGGTGATGGTCAACCGCTACGTGCCTGGGCTGCGCGTGCACAGCGTCTGCTGCAACAACGCGCGCGGGGCGCGGCTGGCCGCCGGCGCGCTGATCGAGGCCGGTGGAAGCCGGTTCGCCGCGATCATCGGCACGCCTGACGCAGCCCTGGTGCAGGGACGGATGCTCGGCTTCACCAGCCGGGTGACGGCGGCCGGGTTCGACCCGGCCGGGATCCGGACCGATTGCGGCCACTTCAGCTACCAGGGCGGCCACGACGCCGCGCTGCGCCTTTTCGCCGACGCGCCTCCCGCCACCCGTCCGGACGCCTTGTTCTGTCTCAACGACATCATGGCGATCGGGGCGATGGACGCCCTGCGCCATCGCCTCGGGCTGCGGGTGCCGGAGGACGTCCAGGTGGTGGGTTTCGACGACATCCCCGAGGCGGCGCGTCCCGGCTACCGGCTCACCACCATCCGCCAGCCGTTGCGCCGCATGGTCGCCAAGACCATGACGCTGCTCCGGCTCGATCCGGATTCCGCAGCCGCGTCCGCAACCGACAGCACAGCCCTGTTCATCGAAGGCGACCTGATCCAGCGCGACACGGTCGGGCAGCGGCGCTCGCCGGTGTTGCGCGGGGGTGCAGCCGGGGAAAGTGTATGGCATATTTGACAGTCTGTTCAGGATCCGGAACGCTGGCTCGGAGGCTGCCATGACCCGGCTGCGCGGGGTGCGGGCGCTGGTGGTCGAGGACGAGCCGTTACTGTCGCTGGCCATGCTGGACATGCTGACCGACCTGGGGTGCGAGATCGCCGGCTCGGCGGCACGGCTGGACCGGGCGCTGGCGCTCGCCCGCGACCTGGAATTCGATATCGCGCTGCTGGACGTCAACCTGGGCGGCAGCCGAATCGATCCGGTGGCGGAGCTGATCGCCGCGCGCGGGCTTCCTATCGTGTTCGTCACCGGCTACGGCGTCTCCGGCGCGCCCAGGCACATGACCGGATCGGTGCTCGAGAAACCCTACGAGCCGGAAACTCTCGAACGCGCGCTCCTCCTGGCGCTGGGGGCGACGGATGAGTGACCAGGAGGCGATCGACGAAGCGCGTCCGGGCGGCTTCGGGTCCGACCCGGGCCAGGCCGGCGACCAGAGCCTGCGGGAGAGCGAGGAGCGCCTCCGGCTGGCCCTGCAGGCCGGCAGGATGGGCTCCTGGGAGTGGAACGTCGCGACCAATGCTGTGATCTGGTCGCCCGGGCTGGAAGCGATCCACGGGCTGGCGCCCGGCACATTCGAAGGAAGCTTCGCCGCCTACCAGAGCGACATGCACCCTGAGGACCGGACGCGGGTGCTGCAGGCGATCCGGCACACGCTGGAGCACGGCGAAGACCACCACATCGAGTACCGCATCGTGCGGCCGGACGGGAGCACCCGCTGGGTCGAGGGCCGCGGAAGGCTGTTCCGGGACCAGTCCGGCGCCCCCCTCCGCCTGATCGGCGTCTGCACCGACATCACCGAGCGCCGGCAGGCTGAGGAACAGCTTCGCAGAAGCGAGCGGGAAATCGCCGACATCTTCGAAAACGCCCCGGTCGGCCTGCATTGGGTCGACGCGGACGGGACCGTGCTGCGGGTCAACCAGGCCGAGCTCGACCTGCTGGGCTATCGCCGCGAGGAAGTCGTCGGCAAACCGATCGCTCAGCTCCATGTGGACCGGGCCGCAGTCGGCGCGCTGCTGGAAAGCTTCCGGCGCGGTGACGTCCTGCGCGGCTACCCGGCGCAGCTCCGGTGCAAGGACGGGTCGGTGCGGGACGTGCTGATCAACTCCAGTACCCTGTTCGAGCACGGGACCTTCGTCCACGCCCGCTGCTTCATCCACGATGTGACCGAGCAGAAGCGGGTCGAACAGGCCCTGCGCAGCAGCGAGGCCAGGCTCACCGCCGAAGCCAGCGCGCTGGGCCGGCTGGCCGAGGCGGGCTCGCGCCTGTGGCAGCTGCCGAGCCTGGCTGACGGCCTCGACGAGATGCTGGCGGCCATGATCGCGCTGCTCGGCGCGGACATGGGACATGTCCAGCTGCTGGATGCCCAGCGCGCGGTCCTGACGATCGCCGCCCACCGCGGCTTCGAGCCGGTGCTGCTCCAGCAGGTCGGGGAGGTGACGGCGCAGCTCGACTGGGCAAGCAGCCGAGCCATGCGCACGGGCCAACGGATCGTCATCGAGGATACCGAGACCGACGAGGCCTACGCGCCGCTCCGCCCGATCGCCCGCGCCTGCGGCTATCGCGCGGTTCAGGCGACGCCGCTGGTCGGCCGGGACGGGGCCCTGCTGGGGATGCTCTCCACCCATTTCCGCGCGCCGCACCGGCCGAGCGAGCAGGCGCTGCGCCGGCTCGACCTCTATGTGCGGCAGGCAGCCGACTTCATCGAGCGCTGCCGGATCGACGAGGCCTTGCGCGAGAGCGAGCAGCGCTTCGCCCGCTTCATGCAGCATTTCCCCGGCCTCGCCTGGATCAAGGACCTGGATGGCCGCTACATCTACGCCAACGAGGCGGCGCAGCGGGCGTTCCGCAGGCCGCAGGCGGAGCTCTACGGGCGCACCGACGGCGGCATCTTTCCCCCTGAGACCGCGACCCAGTTCCGGGACAACGACCGGCGCGCGCTCGACAGCGAGACCGGCATCCAGACCGTCGAGATGCTGGAGCAGGAGGACGGCGTCGTCCACCACTCCCTGGTCAGCAAGTTCCCGATCCTCGGTCCGGAGGGCCGGATCGCGTGCATAGGCGGCATGGCGGTCGACGTGACCGACCGGATGCAGGCCGAGGCGCGGATCGCCGCCCTCAACGACGACCTGCGCCGGCGGCTGGAGGAGCTTGAGACCCTGCTGGGGTCGCTGCCGGTCGGCGTCTTCATCGCCCATGACCCCCAGTGCACGCAGATCACGACCAATCCGGCCGGCGCCGCCATGCTGCGCATCCCGCAAAGCGAGAATGCATCCAAGTCCGCGCCTGGCGAATCCCTGCCGTTCCGGGTCGTCAAGGACGGCGTGGAGGTTGCGCCGGAGGACCTGCCGATCCAGCGTGCCGCCAAGCTGGGCGAGGCCGTCGCCGGCGAGGAGATGGACGTGGTCTTCCCCGACGGCAGCACGAGCACGCTCTACGAATATGCCGCCCCGCTGTTCGACGCGGACGGCGCGGTGCGCGGCGGCCTGGGCGTGTTCCTGGACATCACCGAGCGGAAGCGGGCCGAGGCGCGCCAGCAGCTCCTGCTCGAGGAGCTCAACCACCGGGTCAAGAACACGCTTGCGATCGTCCAGTCGATGGTCGCCCAGACCCTGCGGGAAATGCCGGAGCCGGCGGCCTTCAAGGTCGCCTTCTCCGCCCGTCTGGCCGCGCTGGGCCGGGCCCACTCGCTGCTGACCAGGGAGCTCTGGCAGGGTGCATCACTGCACGACATCGTTTCGGCGGCGCTGTCGCCGTTCGGCGGCGACGAGCGGTCCGAGGCGATCGGCGTCGACGGACCGCCGGTCATGATCAGGCCGAACGCCGCGGTGACCCTGAGCCTGGTGATCCACGAGCTCGCCACCAACGCGGTCAAGCATGGCGCGCTTAGCATGCGCAGCGGGGCGGTCAGCGTCGGCTGGGCGGTGTCCGGCGAGCGGCCGGACATCACACTGGTCTGGTCCGAACAGGGCGGGCCGGCCATTGCCCTGCCGCTGAGGCAGGGGTTCGGCACCCGCCTGATCGCGGCCAGCGCCGAACAACTCGGCGGCGACGCTTCGGTCGCATTCCGCGCTGACGGCATCGAGGTCCGGTTCCGGTTCCCGCAGGGAGAGCCCGACGCGGCCGCCTGAGCCCAGGCCCGGCGTCGTCCGCTCGCAGCCGGCGCTCCCGGTACAAGGGCAGGCGGCTGGATTGGTTCCGGTTCGGCTCGGACGGTCCGGCGGCGGGCCAGCCGCCCGGGACGGCGGGATCAAACGGTCGCCACCGGGGTCAACGGGGAGCCGAAGGAGCCCGGGAGGCGGAGTGGCGGGGCGGTGAGCAGGAAGCGGCTGCGGCCATTGGCGCGCAGCCAGCGGGCGAGCACCGTCAGGTACCAGATCTCGCCGAGGTGGATGCCGAGCTCGAACAGGCAGGCCTGGTGCAGCGGCAGCGCCGGGTAGCGGTCGCCGCCGCCATCGGGCGGACTGGGATAGGGGTGGCCTTCGACCGCGAAATTGTCGGCGATCAGCACAGAGATGCCGCTGTCGGCGATCCAGCGCAGCAGCCGCGGATCCTGGCCGTCCAGCGCCGGATAGGCGCCGTGGAGGATCTTCGGATCCGGCTGGCCGCCCATGTCCAGCAGCGACTGGGCGTAGCCGGTGTGCAGGCAGAGCATGTCCCCGGTTTCGACGGTCACCCGGTCGTCCGCCATCACGGCCATCAGGTCGCTGTAGCCGACCAGCTTCCGCTCGGCACCGTAGCGCGCGTGGAGGTCTACCAGCACGCCGCGGCCCTGGACGCAGGTTTCCGCCATGTTCTCGATGCCGAGCCGGTGGGCGCCGGGTTCCGGTCCATCCTGGGGGCCGACCACGTCGGTGCCGGCGCGGAAGCCGTTATAATAGACCATCTCCTCGACCCCGTCCCCGTCGGCGTCGAACCGGCGGCCGACATGAGCCAGCGCGTCCCACTGGGTGGAGTACTGGGTATAGAGGGTGACGTGGTCGTCGCAGGAGACGTCGATGTAATGCGGGTCCACCGCATCCATCGGGAAGTTCACCGCCGGCAGGCCCTGGACGCGGGTGGCGATGCCGCGCTGCGGCGGATGGCGGTGCGGCACCAGCGCGTTGCCGCCAGGCAGGTCGAGCGGCAGGCTGAGGCAGAAGGCCAGGCCTTCGCGCACTTCCCGGACCGCGGCCAGTCGGCGTTCCGGCGTGATCAGGTTGAGCCGGCCGATCTCGTCGTCCGGGCCGAAATCGCCCCAGTTGGCGTGTTCCGGACGGCGGGTCCAGCGAGCGGTCATCGATGCCGGTTCCGGGTGGCGAGAGGTGAATCCGGGCAGGGTCCGGCCGGGATAGCAGGAAAGCGAGCCGGACAGGTTCAGCCGGGCCGGATCCTGTCCGGCCCGGGGAGCGCTCAGATCAGGACGGGTTCCTCGTCCGCATCGCGGCCCGGGGCCTCGCCCGCCGCATCGGCGGGCGGACGCCGCCGCGGACGCCGCCGCGGACGCTCCGCCGCCTCGGGAATGTCGGCGTCGGCGGCACGAGCCACCGGCGGCTCGACATGAGCCGGTGCGGGAACGGCGGGCGCAGGATCGACAGCCGTTGCGGCGTCGTGCTGGCTCGCCTCGCCGCCAACGCGACCGCCATCGTCGTCGCGCCGGGAGCCCTCATGACCGTTGGACCGCCGGCCACGCCGGCGTCGCTCGCCCCGCTCGCCGCCCTGACGATCGCCGCCCTGACGATCGCCGCCCGGCTCGGCGGGGCGGGCGTTCGCGTCGGCCGACTGTTCGCCGGAACGTTCAGGGGAGCGTCCGGGCGCCCGTTCGGGGCCCCGGTCTGCGGTACGCTCGTGGTATCGCTCGTTCCGGTCCTGCTCGTGGCTCCGCTCGTCGTCGCCCTCGGACTCCGCACGCTGGCCGGGCTGGGACTCGCGCGGGTCGGGACGCCCGCGGCCGCCATAGGTCTGGTTGTGTATCGGCCGGCCGTATTCGTCGGTGTCCTCGAACTCCTCGTCGTCGCTCGAGCCCGGGTGATAGCCGTTGCTCTGCCCGTTTATCCGCTGGCCGGCGGAGTTGGGGTCGGTGGTCGCGTTGACGATGCGGTAGTAGTGCTCCGCATGCTGGAAGTAATTCTCCGCCATTACGCGGTCGCCGCTCGAATAGGCGTCGCGCGCCAGGGTGAGATACTTCTCGTGCACCTGGAACGCGTTCCCTCGGATACGGACGCTGGGCCCGTTGCTGTCGAAGGTCTGATTGCGGTTGTTCGAGGGCTTGCGCCCACCGAGATTCCCGCGATTGCGTGGTCGCTTATGATTCGGATTCTGTCTCATGACCCCGTGTGCATCCAAGCCCTTGCCAATCCCGGCCGCTTCGGCGGGGCGCCGGGCTCGCACGACCTGTCGCAACCGCAAAACCGGTTCCGCCAGAATCCGCGCGAGAATGTTTCCGACTGGCCGTCGCCCCCCACAGGCGACTCCGTCGCTCCACTAGGCTGATTTGGCCCAACAACGCCGTACCCCAGGCGTCACCGGCGGCCACTGCCGCACGGGATTGGTTCGGACCTTGGCTCAGCCAGCCTGCACCGCCGTCTTGTCTAACAAATCGACGGTCGGTTCCCAATGCAAATGCGGCGAAAACGTGGCCGCACTGTGACTAAAGCGCCGCAGCTGTGGCGATCAGGCAACGGTCACGCCCCGCGAGATCGGCGACCGGCAGCTCCACCACCATGCCGGCGGCTGCCAGCAGGGTGCTGACGGCGCTCGCCTGGTCATGGCCGATCTCAAGCAGAAGCGTTGCCGTGGGCTTGAGGAGCACCGGCAGCTGTGGGGCAAGCCGGCGATAGGCCTCAAGACCGTCCGCGCCGCCGTCCAGGGCTGCGCGCGGGTCGAAGCCGCGCACCTCCTCGGTCAACGCGGCAATCGTGCTGCTGCGTATATAGGGGGGATTGGCGATCACGCAATCGGCGATGTGGTCGCGGAGGGCAGATGCCCAGTCGGTTTGCAGCAGCAGGCAGCGGCCGGCCAGGCCCAGCGCCTGCGCATTGGCAGCGGCGACCGCCAGCGCCGCGCCGCTGATGTCGACGCCCAGCCCGGTCAGCGCAGGCCGCTCGGCCAGCACCGACAGCAGCAGGCAGCCGCTGCCGACCCCGAGGTCGACGACCAGGCCGGTGGCGTCGGGCGCCAGCAGTCGGAGCGCCTGTTCGACCAGGAGTTCACTGTCGGGCCGCGGATCGAGGCTCCCGGAGCCGACCAGGAAAACGTGCTTCCAGAAGGCGCGCCGACCGAGGATCCGCGACACCGGCTCGCGTCCCGCCCGGCGGTCGATCGCAGCCTGGAAACGAGCCAGCGTGGCTGGGTCCAGCGCCCGCTCCGGATAGGCGATCACATGGGCCGTCTCCAGGCCGGCAGCTGCCTGCAGCAGCAGGCGGGCATCCTGCCGCGGTGCCTCGACGCCCGCCGCCGCCAGCCGGTCGCAGGCCGATGCCAGCGCCGCGGCGATGGTGGTTTCACGCTCTGCGGGCGCGGCTGTGCTCATTCCAGCTCCGCCAGCAGCGCAGCCTGATCCTCGCTGATCAGCGCCTCGATCAACTCCCCCAGCGCCTCGCCGGAAATCACCTGGTCGAGCTTGTGCAGGGTCAGGTTGATGCGGTGGTCGGTCACCCGGTTCTGCGGGAAGTTGTAGGTGCGGATCCGCTCCGAGCGGTCGCCGCTGCCGACCTGGCTCTTGCGGCTGGCCGCGCGCTCGGCGTCGCGGCGGGACCGTTCCAGGTCGTAGAGGCGGGCGCGCAGCACCTTCATCGCCTTCGCCTTGTTCTTGTGCTGCGATTTCTCGTCCTGCTGGATCACGACCAGGCCGGTGGGCAGGTGGGTGATGCGGACCGCGCTGTCGGTGGTGTTGACGGACTGGCCGCCGGGGCCCGACGAGCGGTAGACGTCGACCCGGATGTCCTTGTCGGCGATCTCGACGTCGACCTCCTCGGCTTCCGGCAGGACGGCGACGGTCGCCGCCGAGGTGTGGATGCGGCCGCCGGACTCGGTGACCGGTACCCGCTGGACGCGGTGGACGCCGGACTCGAACTTGAGCTGGGAGAAGACGTCGCGGCCGGAGACGGTGGCGGTGATCTCCTTGTAGCCGCCGATGCCGGTCTCGCTGAGGCTGAGCACTTCGGTCTTCCAGCCGCGCAGGTCGGCGTAGCGCTGGTACATCCGGAACAGGTCGGCGGCGAACAGGGCCGCCTCGTCCCCGCCGGTGCCGGCGCGGACCTCCAGGATCGCGTTCCTGGCGTCGGCCTCGTCCTTCGGGATCAGCAGGCGGCGGATGTCGCCTTCCAGCCCCTCGACGGCGCGCCGCGCGTCGTGCAGTTCGTCCTCGGCCAGCGCGCGCATCTCGGGGTCGCTCTGTGCGTCGGCGACCATTTCCTCCAGTTCGCCCAGGCTGGCGCGCGCCTTCTTCCAGGCCTGGATGGCGGCGACCACCTCGGCCATGTCGGCATATTCCTTGGAGAGGGCCGCCATCTGCTGCGGCGGCATCGCCTGCGAGGCGGCGAGCCGGTCGGACAGCTCGCTGTGGTGGACCAGCACGTTCTCCAGCTTCTCCGGGAAGGTCGAGGCGCTCATCCGCCGGCTCCGCAGGCGGCGGCGAGGGCCTCGAGCGGCACGTCGCGTTCCTCGCCGCTGTCCAGGTCGCGCAGCTTCGCCATGCCGCGCGCGACCTCGTCCTCGCCCAGGATCACGGCTGCGCGCGCCGAAACCTTGTTGGCGTGCTTCATCCGCTTCTTCAGGTTGCCGCGAAAGGCCATGTCGACCGGGATCCCGGCGCGGCGCAGCCGGTCGGCGGTCTCGAGGGCGGCGCCGTGCTCGGCCTCGCTGACCGGCATCACGGACACCGGGCGCGGCCCGGCCGGCGGGGCCGCACACAGCATCGCCAGCCGCTCGACGCCCGCCGCCCAGCCGACGCCGGGCGTCTCCGGACCGCCCATGGCGCCGATCAGGCCGTCGTAGCGGCCGCCGGCCAGCACCGTCGCCTGGGCGCCCAGCGCGTCGGAGACGAACTCGAAGGCGGTGTGGGTGTAGTAGTCGAGCCCGCGGACCAGCCGCGGATCGACCTCGTAGCCGATGCCGAGCCGGTCCAGGTCGCGGCTGACGGCGGCGAAGAAGTCCCGGCTCGCGGCGTTGAGATAGGCGTCGAAACGCGGCGCGCCGGCGACGATCTCCCGGTCGCGCTCCTCCTTGGAATCGAGGATGCGCAGCGGGTTGCGCTCCAGCCTGAGCCGGCTCTCCTCCGACAGCGCCTCGGCCTGCGGCCGCAGGTAGTCGAGCAGGGCCGCCCGGTAGGCCTGCCGGCTCTCCGGGTCGCCGAGCGAGTTCAGGTGCAGCACGGTGTTGCCCCCGAGCTCGAGGGCCTCCAGCAGCCGGGCGCCGATCGCGATGATCTCGGCGTCGCCCTCGGGCTCCGGGCTGCCGATCAGCTCGACGCCGACCTGGTAGAACTGGCGCTGGCGGCCCTTCTGCGGCCGCTCGTAGCGGAACATCGGGCCGGTGTAGAAGAACTTGCACGGCACCGACTGGGCCAGCCCGGCGGTGATGAAGGCGCGGGCGACGCCGGCGGTGCCTTCCGGGCGCAGGGTGAGGGAGTCGCCGGAGCGGTCGTCGAAGCTGTACATCTCCTTGGTGACGATGTCCGAGGTGTCGCCCAGCGTGCGCTGGAACACCGCCGACGGCTCGACGATCGGGGTCTCGATCGGCTGGTAGCCGTAGAGACCGGCGACCGTCCGCGCGGTTTCGATCACGTGGCGGTGGCGCAGGCCGTCTTCCGGCAGGATGTCGTGCATGCCGCGCACCGGCTGCACCCGCTGCGCCATGGTCTCTCTCCGCTGGTCACGAACGCTGGAACGGCGGGGTTTAGCCGATTGCGGGCGAAGGTTCAATGATGGGCGAAAATCCGATAGAGTCTCAGTTTGAGATATCGTTCTCGCCCTCCCGCTATCGCTCGGAACCGCCAATATGGATGGCGCATGGAGAGCATCGTGAGTGTGAGCCGCTGGTGCATCAAGATGCACGATGGACGAGGCGTCATGGACCTCGGCCCGTTACCGGGACGCATGGGCAAGAAACAGATCAGGCAGTATCTCCAGGGCAGGGCAGTTCGGGCCCGCTTTGACGATAGAAGAGCGCTGCCCATTGACCATCAAGAGCGCGATGCTCTTCTAGCCCAAGTCGGGGACTCATTTGTCGCTTACGATGCAGGGGACGTAGTCTTTACAGCGGAGCGGAAATCGAAGGCCCACCGCACCTAACGAAATTGGCTTTTTGTTGCCGCGCAGGCCCTCACCCTCCCAAAGCTGTGCTTTGGGCCCCTCCCTCTCCCACGCCTGCGGCGCGGGCGAGGGGATCGCTACTCCGCCGCTTCGGCGGCCTGGGCGGCCTCGATCTCGGCGGCCTTGGCCTCGACCAGCGCGACGAGGTGGTCGACGACGGACTGGTCCTTCAGCCGGTGGTGGGGGACGCCCGAGATGTAGACCTGGTGGGTGTCCTTGCCGCCGCCGGTGAAGCCGATGTCGGTCTCCCGCGCTTCGCCGGGGCCGTTGACGATGCAGCCGATCACCGACAGCGTCACCGGCACGGTGATGTGGGCGAGCCTCTCCTCCAGCATCTGCACCGTCTCGATCACGTTGAACTGCTGCCGGGCGCAAGACGGGCAGGAGATGACGGTAACGCCGCGGCGGCGCAGGCCCAGCGACTTCAGGATCTCGTAGCCCACGCGCAC